>CAZDLO010000074.1:0-17134 GCA_964506325.1 uncultured Tangfeifania sp. | reverse complement strand
AAGACATCTGGATTTTCAGGGCATTACGAAAAACTCAGTCATATCTTCAGCCGTACTTTATACCTTGTTGACGAATATAAACCTGACGAGACAGCTCTTGAGGCTCCTTTTTTTGGAAAAAATATTCAATCCATGTTAAAACTTGGCAGGGCCCAGGGTGTAGCTATGGCTGCATCACTTTACAGGGGTGTACCAATCTTTGAATATGCTCCTCTGCGCATCAAACAGGCCATTACTGGCAACGGAGCATCCTCCAAGGAACAGGTTGCCTATTTTCTGAAACAAATGTTTGGAATGACCATTATGCCCTCTGATCTGGATGCCACGGACGGCCTGGCCGCAGCTGTTTGCCATTACCTGCAGATGAAGAATCCGGCCTCAGAAAAAGGAGCAAAAAACTGGGAGGAATTCATCAAGAAGAATCCTGACCGCGTCAAATAGAAGGAATGTTTGATTTGTTGAACAATCGCAACAAAGGAAATTTTTTGCGATCCGGAACGGAAAGTAGTAAAACCCGGACCTTTCTCAAATGTTCTCCGGTAAATTTAATAGTGAATCAGCAATCAGTCTGGCAATTTCAGCAAATTCAACGGAAGAAAACTGCAATTTTGGTTTTGAAAAATCTATATCTTTCTCACTGTTCAGCGGAACCAGGTGTACATGAGCATGAGGTACTTCCAGCCCCAATACAGCTACTCCGATACGTTTGCAGGGAAGAGCCTCATTCATGGCAAGGGCGACTTTACGGACAAATTCCATAAGACCTGTATATGTTTCTCCATCAAGGTCAAAAAGATAATCAACCTCTTTTTTGGGAACAACCAATACATGTCCCTTGGCTAGAGGGAAAATATCCAGAAATGCCATGAAACGATCATCTTCAGCTACTTTATAGGAAGGTATCTCGCCAGCGACAATCTTTGAAAAAATGGATGCCATAAAAAAATTTACTGACCAAGTTCAATATTGATAATCTCAAATGGGATAATACCTGAAGGTACCTGAATTTCAACAACATCACCTACTTTCTTCCCAAGAAGCCCCTTGGCAATCGGGGTACTTACACTAATTTTGGCCATTTTCAGATCTGATTCATGATCTGAAACAATGGTATAAACCATTATCGAATTGTTTTTTATATTCTTGATGGTTACTTTATTCATGATCTGAACAACATCCGTATCAATTTTGGACTGATCAATAATTCTGGCATTTGCGATCTGATCCTGAAGAAGAGCGATTTTAGCCTCAAGCATTCCCTGGGCATCCTTTGCCGCATCATATTCGGCATTTTCCGAGATATCCCCCTTTTCAATGGCTTCTCCAATCAACTTCGAAATTGCTGGCCTCTCGATGTTTAACCTACGGTCGAGATCTGCTTTCAGCTTTTTCAGCCCTTCTGCCGAGATATAGGTAACTTTGGTCATCCTGCTTTTCTGTTTCTTATATTACACATAAAAAAACAGAAGAACTCCAAACCTCGGAGCTCTTCTACAAATCTATCTATGACAAATGTAAAAAATATTATTTTTAATTTACAAATCTGAAGGCTTTTTTTTTCACATGATTCCAAAATGGATCTCCGCTTGTAATATTTCCCCTTTCTGAACCTTCAAAAACCTGTTAAACGCAGGATCATCCACCCTTTTTCTTATTTTTGTAAAATGAAGAAAATTGAAAAAACAAGGAATTCCCTGGTATTCAGTGCTATTCTTTACCCTATTTACTTAATTATTTTCGCAGCAATTTTTTCTTGCGCCGATGATCAGAACAACTTTGTTCCATATGCAAAGGTCGATAAGTACATTTCCCTGGTAAACAACAACAATCTGCTTGTTCCGGGCAACTCCATGACATTCCCGGGTGATGGATACGGAGGGCTGATCGTAATATGTATCAGCGACTTGCAATACCTGGCATTTGATGCCTGTTGTCCCTTTGAGGGGAATAGGCTCAGTTATGTTGAGACAAATCCGGGTCAGAACGGCATTTATGCCAGCAGTAACCCGGTGGCAACATGCAAAACGTGTGGATCACAGTACATTTTGTACAACGGAGGCTATCCCATCAAAGGCCCTTCCACCAGAAACCTGAAACAATACCAGGTGACAGTTCTGGATAACAGGCTGTGGGTACATAACTGAGAGGAAAGTTATGAGTTAAAAGATAGGAGTTATGAGTTATGAAAAAACACCAGCATCGCATTTAATGCTCAAACTCTTTTCGGAGAACTTGCCAATCAGCCGCTTAGAAAACATTATCTTGCGTGAGACTAACAGAAAAACTCCATCTGAGTCGCATCTCATAACTCATCACTCCTAACTCATCGCTTTTCTAATATCGGTAGTGCTCTGGTTTATAAGGCCCTTCTTTGGGAATTCCCAGGTATACTGATTGTTCTGGCGTCAGGGTGGTAAGCTTAACACCAAGTTGTGCCAGGTGGAGTCTTGCCACTTCCTCGTCCAGGTATTTTGGCAGTCGGTAAACTCCTACTTCGTAGTCATTCATCCATAAATCAAGTTGTGCCAGCGTTTGATTGGTAAAAGAGTTACTCATAACGAACGAAGGATGACCGGTGGCACATCCCAGGTTAACCAATCGGCCTTCAGCAAGAAGAAAAATAGCATGCCCGTCTGGAAATAGGTACTTATCAACCTGCGGTTTAATGTTAATTTTCCTAATTTCTGGCCATTTCTCCAGCCTGCTAACCTGAATTTCATTGTCGAAATGACCTATGTTGCAAACAATTGCCTGGTCGGGCATTGCTGCCAGATGTTCAGCGGTAATCACATCTTTGTTTCCGGTGGTTGTCACAAAAATATTGCATTCCCTGACAACATCTTCAATGGTGGCAACCTGGAAGCCTTCCATCGCAGCCTGTAAGGCGCAGATAGGATCAATCTCAGTTACAATAACCCTGGCACCATAACCTCTGAGCGATCTTGCACATCCTTTTCCTACATCTCCATATCCGCAAATAAGGACGACTTTCCCTGCCACCATGACATCGGTGGCACGCTTTATACCGTCAGCCAACGATTCACGGCAACCGTAAAGATTGTCAAATTTAGATTTGGTAACAGAGTCATTGACATTTATCGCAGGGAAAAGCAACTCCCCTCTTTCCAGCATTTGGTACAGCCGGTGTACTCCGGTTGTAGTCTCCTCCGAAACACCCTTTATCTCCTTAATCGCATTACTCCAGCGTTTGGGGGTTTCCTTCAATATCTTTTTGAGGGCATGATACAGCTGCCTTTCATCTTCTCCATCCACCACTTTCTCCAAAACAGACGGATTATTTTCAGCTGCATTTCCGATGTGAACCATCATGGTTGCATCTCCACCATCATCAACAATCAACTGAGGGCCAAGGCTATTACCAAAATCAAGAGCGCGCTCAGTACACCACCAGTACTCCTCAAGTGTTTCACCTTTCCAGGCAAAGACAGGAATTCCTGCTTCAGCAATTGCTGCTGCAGCATGGTCCTGGGTCGAAAAAATATTACAGGAAGCCCATCTCACCCTGGCCCCGAGGTGAGCAAGAGTTTCAATAAGCACCGCCGTCTGTATGGTCATGTGAAGAGAACCCATGATACGTACTCCTTCCAGCGGTTTCTCAATACCATATTTTATACGTAACGCCATTAATCCGGGCATCTCCTTTTCTGCTATTTCAATCTCTTTCCGGCCAAAAGATGCCAGCGAAATATCCCTTACTTTAAAATCTTCCATTTATGGTAATTTACTAAATAGTTTATATAAAAATTATGACTCCTGTTTCAGTCCTGCGAAGAGACTCACACAACCGGCCTTATCGTGTGCCAATTGTTCCTTAAGCTTTTCCAGGTTCTCGAATTTTTCTTCATCCCTTATTCTTTCAACAAAGTGGACAGTAATACCTTCCTGGTAAATATCTTTTGAAAAATTGAAAATATGAGCTTCAATACTTCTGTGATCCACATTAGTATTAACAGTTGGCCGGGTACCAACATTCAGCATCCCTTCATACCGACTGCCTTCAATATCAACATAAACAGCATAAACACCATCTGCCGGCACCATCTTGTGACGGTCATCCGGCAGAATATTTGCTGTTGGAAACCCCAACTCCCTGCCCAGCCTTCTTCCTTCAACAACCCGGCCCTTCAGGATATACCTATATCCGAGAAAATGGTTTGCCTTCCTCATGTCTCCTGCTTCTAGAGCCTGTCGTATCCGGGTGGAGCTGACAGCAACATTTTCCACCACCAGCTGACTCAATTGCTCAACCTCAAACCCATACTTCTCACCCAAAAGGCTGAGAGCCTGAAAATCACCCATACGGTCGTGTCCAAGCTTGTGATCATAACCGGTTACCAGTTTATGGATGTTCATCCTTTTAACCAATATTTCTTCCACAAATTCGGTATAGGAGAGTGTTGCAAAATCCCTGGTAAATGGATATATAACTAGGCGGTCAATTCCCAATTCTTCCAGAATGGCAGTTTTCTCCTCAATGGTTGATAACAATCTGATTGTATCTTCGTTTGGAGTAACGATCATCCGCGGATGAGGTGAAAAAGTAAAAACAACAGATTCCCCCCCTGTTTGGAGGCTGATGCTTTTCAGTTCATCAATTACCTCACGGTGACCGAGGTGAACACCATCGAAAGTTCCGATTGTAACAACCGGTTTGCGGGCATCAAAATTATCTAATCCGTAATGTATTTGCACGTAAAAATAAAAATGCAAAAATAGTTAAATATTTTGGCCTCTCTGCTGATTTTCATTTTTCACTTAAAGTCTGTTTATTAGCCGTGATTTTTTATTTTTGTTGCTTCAATTTATTCCCATGGGAGAATCAAACAAAAAAAAGGAAAAAAATCCCATCCCGACAGGCCGGGAGCAACCTGAAATGAATACCTTGGCGTTCCATTTGGCAATTAAATAATAAACTTTTTACACATGAACCGTATCCTTACTATTTTGTCTGTCGCTATTCTCCTTGTTGCCTGCGGAAAAAAGAGCAACTTCACCATAACCGGGAAAATTGAAGGGGGAGCCGGCAAAACCATTTACCTGAATCATCTGCTGAACAATTCTCAGGTATCTTCTGATTCTGCCAAAATGGATAATAATGGATCCTTTAAACTAAAGGGGAAAGTCAGTGCCCCTACCTTTTACCTTTTAAAGGTATCCGAAACCAATTTCGTCACAATATTACCTGACTCTGCAGAAAATCTCACAATATCAGGGTCCTATAAGAATCTTTCACGCGACTATGACGTCAAAGGTTCCGATAACTCATCAAAGGTGCGCGACCTGACCTTGCGTTTCTCAGAAGTAAAACCAAAACTGGATTCATTGCGCCAACTATACCAGAAATACCAGGGAAATGCAGGTTACTCAACCGACCTGGAGCGGTGGAACAGTGAATATGTACGGCGTTTCAACGATTATACCACTTATCTGAATGATTTTGTAAAAAGGAATCCATTTTCAATGGCCTGCGTGTATGCACTTTACCAGAAGTGGGACGAGAACAATTTCGTGGCCAATGACTTTCAGGCCATGAGATCGTCCGCATCAGCTCTGTATGCGATCTATCCAAAGAACGAACAGGTAAAAGCACTGTATAACAACACCCTTAACTTATTAAGGCAACAAAGCAGCTCCAAACTGAACGACCTTATAGCCCAGAAGGCCGTGAATTCACTAAATATCATACTACCTGATGTTTCTGGCATCCAGCATGAACTTTGGTCATTGCATGGGAAATATGTCTTGTTGCATTTCTGGTCAGCCAAGGATCGTACCTCCAGAATTCAGAACCAGGTATTGGTAGAGCTTTATGCCAAATACCGGAACAGGGGATTTGAAATTTATATGGTTAGTGTTGATGATGACAGATCTGCCTGGACCACAGCTATTTCAGAAGATCAGCTCACCTGGATCAATGTGGGGGATATGAAGGGTAGCATAAATGCATTGATCAGCTATAATATCAAGTCAGTTCCATCAAACTATCTTCTGGACAGGGAAGGAAATATCATCGGGAAAAACCTGCAGGGACCTGAGCTCAACAATGCATTGGCAAAATGTATGTGAAAGTTGCTTAGTCTGATTGGCAAAAGTTTTCAGAAAACCAATTCTGATAAATTGCAGAGTAGTTCAGAATTTGATTTTAGCAACCATCTCCAACTTAACTGCTGTTTCTCCCGGGAAACCCTGTTCTTTGCAGGGAAATAGACGGTATTTCATAGTTTAGGTTTTCCCGCTCCGATCATTAAATGTTGTATAGTTTTATCAATGAAGCTTTTCCGGTATTTGGTCGGTTTTGATCCATTAACATTTTTTGTCTTGTTAAATAGTGATTAACATCTATCTTTGTCGCGAAATTAATTGGCAAAGATTTTTCACAAAAACTGCCTGTGGTTATCGGAAAGAAAATTTTTTTTGTCTCGGACCTGCACTTTGGCGCTCCTGCACTCAGGAACAACAAAGAACGTGAATTGTTATTCGTCGACTGGCTAAAATCGATCAGGGAAGAAGCCTCCATGATATTTTTGATGGGTGATTTTTTTGATTTCTGGTTTGAATACAAAAAAACAGTCCCGAAGGGTTTTGTCAGATCACTGGGAACACTGGCCGAAATATGTGACAGCGGTATTCCTGTTCATTTTTTCACCGGCAACCACGACATCTGGGTATTTGATTATCTTCCCAAAGAAACGGGAATGGTTGTTCACTCAGGTTCAGTTGAGATGGAACTCTACGGGAAGAAATTTTTTCTCTCTCATGGGGATGACCTGGGGGAAAAAGATTTCGGTTACCAGCTCATTAAGAAATTTTTTCACAACAAAATTGCCCAGTGGGCTTTTGCCAAAATCCATCCGGATCTATCATTCAGACTGGCTCACTATTGGTCGAAAAAAAGCCGCCTCTCCTATAACTCCAAAGAACAAAATTTTAAAGGATTGGAATTTGAAGCGCAATATAATTTTGCAAAAAGCGTTTTGCAAAAAGAACATTTTGATTATTTCGTTTTCGGCCATCGTCACATCATGCTCAATGAGCAGGTTGAACCTGATAGCAGGCTTATTGTTCTGGGGGACTGGATAAAAAAATTCTCCTATGGTGTTTTCGACGCAAGCGGATTCCGACTGGAAAATATAAATCAAGAAAAATTAAAAGAGTATAGAATAACATTATAATTATGAGTAAAAAGCTTTATACCATCATTACCGGGACAGGTTCTTATGTTCCACCAACCATAATCCACAACGATTTCTTCCTTGATGCCGACTTTTATGACCCTGGAACCGGGAAGAAATTTGAAACTCCCAACTCCGAAATCATTCGCAAATTCAATGAAATAACCAACATTGAAGAAAGACGTTACGCAGAACCTGATCAGGCTACAAGCCACCTGGCCACTTTTGCCGCAGAGGATGCGATTGTCTCTTCTGGCTTCGACAGGGAGAAACTTGAATTTATCATTGCCGCACATAACTTTGGAGATATCTATCCCGGCACCTACCGCTCTGATATGTGTCCTGCCATTGCCAATCGTGTTAAGCTGGGTCTGGGCATTAAAAATCCAAAAGTAATGACACACGACGTTATAGCAGGATGTCCGGGATGGACAACAGCTATGATTGTGGCCGATGCCTACATTAAGAGTGGGTTGTTTAAATGCGGACTTGTAATCGGCTCTGATCTGACCTCACGGGTTTCTGATCCCTATGACAGGGACCGCATGATTTTTTCAGATGGTGCTGGCGCTGCAATTGTCGAGGCAATTGAAAGTGATACTCCTGTCGGAATTCTTGCCAGTGAAAGCCGCTCAGATATTGACCCCGGCATGCTTAAAATGGGAGTCTCACTGAACCCTGATTATAAAGGAACTGAAATAAATATCAGGATGGCAGGTCACAAGGTGTATGCCTATGCCCTAAGCGCAGTTCCCGGGGTGGTGAAAGATAGTCTTGATAAAGCCGGACTTCACCTTAATGATATTACCAAGGTACTCATCCATCAGGCCAATGAGAAAATGGATGAGGCAATCCTCCACCGGGTCTTCAAACTCTATGGAATCAAGGAATTTAACCCAGAGGTTATGCCCATGACAATCCGGACACTTGGTAATTCATCCACAGCGACTGTGCCTACTCTGCTTGATCTTATTCTGAAGAATAAAATGGAGGATCATGCCATTGAACCCGGTGATAATATTATTCTAACCTCTGTGGGTGCAGGAATGGTTGTTAATTCAATCGTATACAAATTCCCTGAAATCTCCCGCTGAAACCAGATAAACACCTGATAATTTTTCAACCGGGGGTATTTGGTCAATAATTTATTTGCGCAACCACCTAAAACGGTTGCGCTTTTTTTATTTTTATACCAAAATCACTTCCATGGAAATCTTTTACCCGGTTTTGGCATTTCTGGCTGGAGGCATTATGGCCTTTCTCTGGCAACAACGTCGTTTAAGTGATGAAAGGGCTGCTCATTTAACGAGACTGAATGAGGCGGGAATGCTGGGACTCTCAAAAATAGCCGAAGCCGAAAAAGTGAAGGCCCTTGCTGAACAACAACTAACCACCCTGACACGGGATTACTCAGACCTAAAGGCGGAACTGGCTGCTGAACGCCTGAAGAACGAAGATACGCTGAGACAGTTATCAACTTCTTTGTCGGAACTGGACCAGGCAAAAAAACAGTTAACTGAACGTGCTCTTGAACTTGAGCAGATCCAGAAGCGGTTAACCATGGAATTTGAAAATCTGGCCAACAATATTTTAAAAGTACATTCTGCTGAATTTACTTCCCTGAATCAGAAGAATATAGGAGATATCTTATCCCCACTCAAGGAGAAAATATCAATATTTGAGAAAAAGGTTGAGGAATCCTACGAGAAGACCTTGAGAGACCAGACCGACCTGAAAGCAGAATTAAAGAAATTACAGGATCTTAACCTCAGGATCAGTGATGAAGCGCACAATTTAACGCAAGCTCTTAAAGGGGATGTCAAAAAACAGGGCAACTGGGGTGAATTTGTTCTCGAAAGGGTGCTGGAACGTTCAGGCCTGACCAATGGAAGGGAATTTGAAAGGGAGGTTGTTGATGAAAATAGTGATGGGAAACAAATACGGCCGGATGTGATCATACATCTCCCGGATAAGAAGCACCTGATTATTGACTCAAAAGTATCCCTTGTCGCTTACGAACGGCTTGTCAATGAATCTTCCGACGAACACAGGTCCGTCCACCTGGCTGATCACCTTAAATCTCTTCGTTCCCACATCAAAATGCTTTCAGACAAACATTACCCGACCGCAAAGAACCTGAACAGTCCGGATTTTGTTTTGCTCTTTCTGCCCATAGAATCATCCTTCAGTATTGCTGTTCAGGGAGATCAGGAGTTGTTTAATTATGCATGGGATAACAAGGTTGTTATTGTAAGCCCTTCAACATTGTTGGCAACATTAAGAACAATTGCGTCCATCTGGAAACAAGAGAATCAGACCAAAAACGCTCTTGAGATTGCTTCCCTGGGAGCCTCACTTTACGATAAATTTGTCAATTTCGTCCAGGACCTTGAAAAAGTGGGGAAAGGCATCGAAACAGCTCAATCCAGTTACAGTAATGCCCTCAGCAAATTACATTCAGGCAAGGGCAACCTAGTCAGAACTTCAGAGAAACTTAAAGAACTTGGGATCAAAACCCAGAAATCTCTTCCTGATCATTTCATTGAGGATGAGAAGAGGGAAGAATCACCAGGCGAAGTTTCCGGCTTTTTCAAAGAGGGATAAGTGATGTGCAATCAACGTTGTAAAAAACAGGAAAAACAGAAACTCTCTCCAGAACCCGCGCCTGCCTGCCATAAAGAAATGCGCAATTAAGAAAGAGACTGTTATTGTCAGTATTGCAATGATCCCTAATCCTGTAGAAGGGAAGATGAAAACTGACGGAATACTCAAACCCAGCATCCAATAAAGGATAATGAAATATTTCCTGGTACTCATTTTCCTGAGACTGACAGAATTGATCAATGAAATACTGCCAAAAGAGGAAAGAAGAAAAATAAACGAACTGATTACCAGAAAACCAGTATTGGAAATGAACTGATTGTTGACAGTTTTTATTCCCTGGGAAATAGATGCGACAATCACCTGGTCGGACCCGGAAATATAAAGAAAAGACCAGAGCAGCAACCAGGGCAGGGTTATACCAATTAACGGAATTACAAGCAACCTCCAGTTGTCATTTTTTTGCAACACAAAAATACTGATCCAGATCAGAGGAAAAAGTGTCACTACCGGCAGGTAGAAAAGAGCACCCATTGAAAGCAGAAATGAGGCGTTAAAAGTAGAAGATATCTCATTCTTCCGGTGATACGTTGAAAAAATGAAATAGACGGCCAACAGGACGAACAAAGTAGCTGGGAAAACAGCATGGAAAGTCTGTAATGAAGGAAACGAGGATACTGTACTGACATAAATTATTCCCGGCAGGAAAGTTCTGTGCTGTAAAAACTGGAACTCATAACTTAGCATGGAAAGAATAAGACCATTGAGCAGAACAAGGATGAATCCGAATAAAACAGGTAAAAACAGGCTGTCCGAAAAAAACCCGGAAAAATAAATAAACAGCGGCATCATCCCTTCTCCCGGACTAACCGCAAATGCGGCAGGTTCCCGCAAGGGTTCCATCCAGAACAATAAGGCCACCATTGGTATGAGTATGGCGCTGTAAATACTTTTACTATTGAATAGCCTCAGAAACATCATTGTCTATTTTAAATCAAAGCCCAAATCGGTGCGGTAGTACATCTTATCAAAGGATATAATTTCCGCATTCCGGTAACTTAGGTTCAGCGCCTCCTCCATGGTATCTGCAGTGGAGCTGACCGCCAAAACCCTTCCGCCGTTAGAGAGTACCCTGTCCCCTTCCAGTTTGGTCCCGGCATGAAAAACAACACTGCCCCTTACCAATTCTAGGTTCCTGATAGGATTCCCTTTCCCGTAGGCACCCGGGTAACCCCCTGCAACAACAACTACTGTAACTGCGCTTTTAGAAGAGATAACCAACTCCTTTTCGTTGAGATTTCCCTTGGCCACTCCATCAAAAAGCTCAACAAGATCTGACTGGACCCGCATCAGCACAGCCTCAGTTTCAGGGTCACCCATCCTCACATTGTACTCGATCAGATAAGGGTCCCCACCACAATTCATCAGGCCAAGAAACACAAATCCCTTGTATACGATGCCCTCCCTTTGAAGTCCGCAAATGGTAGGTATCACCATTCTGTCTTCCACTTTTTTCAAAAATTCCGTTGTTGCAAACGGTACCGGTGAAATTGCTCCCATCCCCCCTGTATTGAGACCTGTGTCCCC
Organism: uncultured Tangfeifania sp.; assembly: GCA_964506325.1. Taxonomy (GTDB): domain Bacteria; phylum Bacteroidota; class Bacteroidia; order Bacteroidales; family Prolixibacteraceae; genus CAINVV01. The sequence goes on along the minus strand of CAZDLO010000074.1, from coordinate 5,753 downwards.
CTCTCCAATACGCTTATAGTCTTTGGCTTCCGGCAATATTTTATAATTAATTCCATCTGTCAGAACAAATACAGAACACTCGACGCCGGAAAGGAACTCTTCAATGACGACGGTGGAGCTGGCACTTCCAAAGAGTCCGTTCAGCATATCTGACAGTGATTCAATAGCTTCCTGTAACCTATCCAGTATCAAAACTCCCTTACCTGCGGCCAATCCGTCGGCTTTTAAAACATAAGGGGATTTAAGGCTTTTCAAAAATTCAATTCCTTCATCCAGGTTATTTGAAGTTACAGAGAGGTATTTTGCTGTTGGAATCCCGTTTCTGATCATGAACTCCTTGGCAAATTCTTTGCTACCCTCCAGCCTGGCACCTTCTTTCCCCGGACCAATTACAGGAATATCTCTGAGTTGCTCGTCTGCCTGGAAGAAATCATAAATGCCCTCCACCAAAGGGACTTCGGGTCCAACGACAACCATATCCACATGGTTCTTTAGAACGGCTTCCCGGATCCCAGCAAAATCCGTCACATCAATGGCAAGATTCCGACCTAATGCTGCTGTTCCTGCATTCCCGGGTGCAATGAAGAGTTCATTAATTCTAATGCTTTGCTTTAATTTCCATGCAAAAGCATGTTCCCTGCCTCCTGATCCTACTATTAATATGTTCATATGCTGTCAAAATGTACTGCAAAATAAACAAGATTTTTGTTTATTAAATTGAAGAAAGTACCGTTCGGGAAATTTATCTTATTTTTATAGAATAGTACCAACCAAATCTGGGAACATTATGTGAAGAATCGTCTTTCACATGGATGAACCTTAGCTTTTTACTACTTCAACAAAAATTTTTATTAAGATGGAAATAAAAACCATAACGGTAATTGGAAGTACTAATACGGACATGGTTATTAAAACCTCGAACCTCCCACGACCAGGAGAGACAATATTGGGTGGAAATTTTTTAATGAATCCGGGAGGAAAGGGAGCCAACCAGGCAGTGGCTGCAGCACGTCTAAATGGCCAGGTGACCCTGGTAGCCAAAACAGGAGAGGATATTTTTGGCCAACAGGCCAAAAAAATATTCCGGTCCGAGAATCTGAATACAGATTATCTCTTCTCGGATCCTGCTGCCCCATCCGGGATCGCTCTAATAACTGTTGACAGCCTTGGTGAAAACTGTATAGTTGTTGCTCCGGGAGCCAATTCATGCCTTGGCAGGGAAGATATTATCAATGCTCTGCCCGCATTGATGAACTCAGAATTTATTCTAATGCAACTTGAGATTCCCTTGGACACGGTCATTTATGCCACAGAAATTGCCCACAAAGCAGGAAGAAAAGTTATACTCAATCCTGCACCTGCACAACAGCTTCCCGCCGGTCTATTCCCAATGATTTATATGATTACTCCCAATGAAACAGAAGCTGAATTACTTACAGGCATACATGTTTCAGATATTGAGACTGCAGGGAAAGCGGCCCAGGTGCTTTTGGACAAAGGCGTTGAAGTTGCCGTTGTTACGCTGGGAAGCAAAGGGGCACTTCTTGCAAGGGAAGGATATTTTGAATTAATACCAGCCTATAAAGCTGAAGCAATAGATACTACTGCGGCAGGTGATTGCTTCAATGGTGCTTTAGCCGTTGCGCTATCTGAAGGCGCAGCATTAAAGGAGGCGGTTAACTTTGCAAATAAAGCTGCATCCATCTCTGTCACACGCCTGGGGGCACAGGCTTCCGCTCCCTACAGGCATGAACTGGATATTACTTTTTGAAAAGAGTATGCCATTTTTGTGGCTGATAATGCCGGAGGAACGCAAGGCCTTTTATTCCGGATTACACTTTAGTTTGCTTTGGATGTGAATTCTTTGCCAATCTTGAAATATAACGACTAACAATGAAATTTAACTCTGAATCCAGGATAAAAAAAATAGCCCGTTTAACAGTTGTGCTAACCGCATGGATTTTGGTTACATTTTATCCCTGCTCAGGGCAACAGCCTTCCGACAAAATCAATATCATTCTCGATACTGACATGGGTCCTGATTACGACGACGTTGGCGCGCTGGCAGTACTGCATGCCATGGCAGACAGTGGTAAAATCCAAATACTTGGTACTTTCTCCTGCAACAGGGACTCGTTGGCAGTTCCTGCTATTGAGGTTCTGAACACCTACTTCGGACGCCCGGGAATTCCCAATGGCGCCCCAAAAAAGAATGGTGTAAGCATGTCTGCCAGCCAGCATTGGACTGATTCAATTGTTTCCAGATTCCCGCACAAGGTCCCTTCAACCAGGATGGCTCCCGATGCAGTTGCCGGTTACCGAAAAATCCTAGCGTCACAACCGGATTATTCTGTAACTATTGTTACCATAGGATTCCTCACTAATCTCAGCAATTTGCTTCAGTCGCTTCCTGACCGGTCGAGTCGCCTGAATGGTAAAGAACTGGTTGCAAAAAAGGTTAAAGTACTGGTATCCATGGCTGGGGAATTTCCAAAAGGCAAAGAATTTAATGTTTACATGGATAGTTGTGCCTCAAAATACTGTTTTGAAAACTGGCCAACAGAAATATTGTTTTCGGGGTTCGAAATTGGAGAAAAAGTAAAGACAGGCTTAAAACTAATTAGCATGCCTGGGTCTGGCAATCCGGTAAAAGAGGCTTTCAGGATAGCAATGTCCGTAGCAAAAGAAGACCGGTTGGGCCGGATGAGCTGGGATCAGACAGCAGTTATCCTGGGTATTTATGGCTATCAACCTTTTTTCTCGACGGTAAAAGGACGCATAAAAATTAACTCCGACGGCAGCAACGGATGGGATGAGCTACCCGACGGCAAACATCGCTTTATAAAGTTTGGTACTGACCCCGAAATTGTCAGCAAATTTATTGAGGACAGGATGATGCACAATCCGATAAAAAAATAACCATTGAAAAATAAAACGGAACATGAAAAAAAATTACTTATTGACCTTGATTATTGTTGGATTGCTGGCTGCATGCAGCATACCGCATCCTAATACCAGAACGATCACTCCTGAGCAGTTGAGAGACAAAATTGCAGGTGGTTGGGCCGGTAAAATTATAGGGGTCACCTACGGCGCTCCGACAGAGTTCCGTGCATTGGGCAAAATTTTTGAGGACTCTATAAATTGGTCACCCAAAGATGTTACCGGTGCTCTTTCACAAGATGACCTTTATGTTCAGCTGACATTTCTTATGACAATGGATCAGTCAGGCATTAATGCTCCGGCAAAAAAATACCAGGAAATGTTTGCAAAGGCTGGATACCAACTCTGGCATGCAAATGCTCAGGCGAGAAAAAATTACTTTGACAGCATCTTCCCTCCCCGCTCCGGTGCACCGGAATATAATTTTCATGCCAATGACATTGATTTCCAGATCGAAGCAGATTATATTGGCTTCATGTCTCCCGGAATGCCCAACAGCGCACTCAGACTGGCTTACAAGATCGGTCACATTATGAATTACGGGGATGGCTTTTATGGAGGTCTTTTCCTGGCTGCCCTGTATTCTGAAGCCTTCTTTGAGACAAACATCCGGAAGATTATCGATAAGGCCTTGTACTCCCTGCCAGCAGAGTCTGATTACTCAAAAATTATCCAGGATGTGTTATTCCTGAAGGACAAATACCCCGACGACTGGCGGTCAGCCTGGAATGTCATAGAGGAGAAATGGGGAAAAACTCACATCTGTACTGCAGGCGAATCATTTAATATAGATGCAAAATTTAACGGCGCCTATATTATTATGGGTCTGCTTTACGGTAATTCCGACCCGTTGAAAACCATGGAGATTACCACCCGGTGCGGGCAGGATTCAGATTGCAATCCATCGAATGCAATGGCTTTGCTTGGAGTAATCCAAGGCTTCAGCAAACTGCCTGAACCATTTAGGAGTGCTGTAACCGGGATGGAGGACTCATTATTCATCCACACGGATTACTCCTTTAAAAAAGCTGTTGACAATACTTATCAATACGCCCTCGTTCAGATAACCGAAGAAGGCGGGGTTATTTCCAAAAGAGAAATCCGGGTAAAAAATCAGGATCCTGTTCCTTCAGCGCTGGAAGTAAGCTTCCCAAAATTGGCGTTAAGTGAAAAGGTATCAATTTTCGAGGAGAAAAGGTGGAAGCTTACCGGGAAATGGGAGACCTTCCAATTGGAACCCGAAAACTCCACCACAAAAATCAAGCAGTCAAAATTCTCTGGCAAGAAGGGTGATTCACTTTCGTTCGAATTTGAAGGAACTGCTGTTTCACTGGAAGGAAACTGGACAAAAGATGCCGGGAAAGCGGATGTTTTCATTGACGGGAAATATCATTCCACATTTGATTCATTTTTCTTCTACAATAACCAGGAACAAACTCCAATCAACATTTGTCATGTATTGAACCTGGCTCCGGGCAAACATACCTTAAAACTGGAAATTACCGGGGAAAAGAAACCGGAATCACTGGACAGCAGAATTTATGTAAGTGATGCGCTGGTTTTCGCCGCACAATAATTTCGCACTTCAAACTAGTATTTTTAAGATTAAACCAACAAAATCTTTCAGACACCATGTACATTGTTGAAACCTACTCTGTTGCTGTTCTCCTGTCATTTGTTACCATGCTTTGCTGGGGATCATGGGCCAACACACAAAAACTTGCTGAAAAATCCTGGCGGTTTGAGCTATTCTATTGGGATTATGTAATAGGAATAGTTTTGATGTCTTTTCTTTTCTCCCTGACTTTAGGCAGTCATGGTGACCAGGGAAGAGGTTTTATAGCCGATCTGAAAATGGCAGACACGGCGAATATCCAAAAAGCGATTCTTGGAGGAGTAATTTTTAATGCTGCCAATATACTTGTTGCAGCAGCCATTGCCATTGCCGGCATGTCGGTGGCATTCCCTGTGGGAATTGGCATCGCACTGGTTCTCGGCGTAATAATTAATTACATTGCCACTCCATCGGGTAATGCGGCCTGGCTCTTCACAGGGGTCGGACTGGTTACCGCCGCCATCGTCGTGGATGCCGTGGCCTACCGGAAAAAGGCCTCACAATCCATGAAAATTCCTACCAAAGGGATCGTTCTGTCGTTGGTAGGGGGAATAATGATGGCCCTGTTTTACAGGTTTGTTGCAAGCTCAATGGCAACTGATTTCAATCAACCGGAGCCAGGATATTTAACTCCTTATTCGGCCACTTTCTTCTTCTCCATTGGTGTACTTCTAAGTAACCTGGCATTTAATACCATTCTGATGAAAAGGCCATTTGAGGGAGAACCTGTGACTTATTTCCAATATTTCAAAGGCGGACTAAAAGAGCACCTGACAGGAATTTTGGGAGGCATGATCTGGTGTATCGGAATGTCACTGAGTATTCTTGCAGCCGGTAAAGCCGGATTCCCGATATCCTACGGACTGGGCCAGGGGGCAACCCTGATCGCTGCCTTATGGGGTGTATTTATCTGGAAGGAATTCAAAGGATCAAAAGGGACCACAGGATTGCTCACCGCCATGTTTCTGCTTTTTTTCCTTGGCATCGGAATTATTATTTATGCGGGAAGCAATTGAATTTTTTCGAACAAAAAAAAGAGGGTATTTAAAAATACCCTCTTTTTTTTGTTCGAAACTTGCTTTATTTAAGCTTGTTTTACGTTTACGGCGATAAGACCTTTTCTTCCATCTTGAAGTTCGAAAATTACATGGTCGTTTTCTTTGATTTGATCGATAAGTCCTGTTACGTGCACAAA
>CAZDLO010000073.1:0-17212 GCA_964506325.1 uncultured Tangfeifania sp. | reverse complement strand
CTGAACTGATTACTGCCGAAAGTAAGGCCTTCAATAATTGGATGTGCGGCAGCAGGCTGTGAATAGGTTGGCAAGTCTGCACGCAGACCGGCAACGATCTTTAACCTTGAATTAACGGCAATTTCATCCTGAATGTAAGCAGTATACTGTCCGAAATCAAAACTTGGAAATGCCTGGGAATATCCGGGTGTATTGGAGAATGTGGTGGCAAAACTGGATGGCTTGGCTCCACTTGTAAAATCGTTCCAGGAGTTGAATACATAAAAACTTGTACCAAAACGCATGAAGCCGTTCTTGGTTTTATTGGTTTCATATTGTAGTCCGGCCGTGAAATTGTTCTTGCCCATTGACCAGGATATGTTGTCTGTAAATGTGGTGGTTTTCACCTGGCGCAGGTTTCCGTAGGAGAATAGTTCAGTTCCGAATGAGGTGTAAACAAGTCCGTCTTTCAGAATGTCAACAAACGGGAAGAGTTTGCCTGCTGTGCTCCTGGGTTCATCCTGTAAAGAATAAGTGTAGCGGAAGGTATTAAGAAATTTGCCACCACCCAGCGAAGAGTTTAATTCAGCAGATAATGAACTGAAATTTGTCTCCTGGAAATAATTAGAGTTTTGGTACAACAAAGCATCCATGTCTGTACGTCTGCCTGCGTATGGGGCCCCAGAAGCGAAGGGAGAATATGAATTGCTCGCACCAACAGGTGATTTGGCTGTAGTTTTGCTGTACCTGATGTTAAACTTGTGGTTCTGGTTGATGTTCCAGTCAATTCTTGCCAGGAATTTGGTGGAAGGACTCTCGTTGGAATAACCCTGGTAGGGGCCTGTCTCATATCCGTAGGTGTCCAGGAGATACTTACTCATCATGTCCATATCTGTATCCGTTGGCCTGGCAATGTTTTTGGTATAGTTGGCCGGTGCTGAGGCAGTGGCTGCCACCTTTGTTGGACCCGGAACAATATTTTTTTCCTGTTCGTAGTTGACGAAGAAGAAAAGTTTATTTTTAATGATCGGGCCGCCAAGACGAACACCTATCATTTCATACTCAGCTTTGTTTTTGATGAAATTGGCATTTCCGACCTGGTTTCCTTTGTATTTGTCACTGGCCATGAAGGTGTAGGCCGATCCGCTGAATTCATTACCACCTGAGCGGGTTACAGCATTGACGGAAGCACCGATGAATCCACTCTGCCTTACATCGAACGGAGTGATATTAACAGAAATCTGGTCAAGTGCATCCAGAGAAATTGGAGAACCACCACCGGGAAGGTTGCTACCGATACCGAAGGCATTGTTGAACTGGGCTCCATCCACAGTAATGTAGTTCTGACGGTAGTTACCTCCGCCAATCTGGTTGCCGTTGGCCTGGGGTGTAAGTCGTGTTACATCATTGACACTTCTTGAGACTGTTGGCATCATGGCTATCTGTTGGGTACTGACGTTGACAGATGCACCGTTTTTTTCAGAGTTGTAGGGCGAAGGTTTCGTTCCGACGACAGTTACCTCACCTACTGTTTCTGTTGCCTCCTTCAATGAGGCATTCAATACAAACGATTCGCCAAGTGCCAGGTTGATGTCAGTAAATGTTTCACTGCCATAACCAACAAAAGATACAGAAACCTTATAGGGACCACCTGTACGCATCCCTTGCAGACTATAGCGGCCATCTGCATTCGTTACTGTTCCGTACTGAGATCCCGAAGGAATGTGTATGGCGACAATGGCAGCTCCAGGAAGAGACTCATTGTTGCTGGAGATTTTGCCGTTTATCCCGGAGGTTGTCACCTGGGCTATGACCGAAGCCATAATACCTGTGAACATTACCAGGGTTAAACAGAGCTTTAAAAAGTTGTTTTTCATCAATGATAAATTTAGTTTCACATTACTATTTTATTACTATCCCTAAAATTTACTTGCCTTTTAACATTTATTAGCAATTCAATTGTCTGATAAGTCGCCTAATCAGACGGTTAACAGATTCCGGACATTTTTTGGAATGCCTCCAAATATAACAATAGCAAGTGATTAAATTCAATGATCAAAGTTATATGAGGTAAAATATTTATTAACTTTTTGTGCTAATTTATTAACATTATTTTACCAATGAAGTCGTAAAGGAACTCTCTTAAACATAAGTTTTAGTTATTATTCTTGAAGTGGTGGTTTAGTTATGGACCGATTTTTTACTTTTGCAACGTTTTGAAAGAACTTAGAATGAAGAATTCATACCAGAGTGTCATTGAAAAGTGCGGTTTTGTTGATATGCCGGTTGGATCAGACATCGATCTGAAGGCCGAAATTCTCAGGCTTAAAAAGGAGAAAAATGCAGTTATCCTCGGCCATTATTACATCACCCCTGATTTGCAGGATATTTCTGATTTTTTAGGTGATTCCCTGGCTTTGGCGCAGCAAGCTCAATCGACCTCAGCAGATATCATCCTTTTTGTGGGAGTGCATTTTATGGCAGAAACGGCCAAAATTCTTAATCCAGGAAAAAAGGTGATAGTTCCGGATATGAAAGCCGGGTGTTCCCTGGCAGACTCGACACCAGGGGATGCATTTGCCCGTTTCATAGACAGGCATCCTGATCATGTGGTAGTTTCATACATAAATTGTTCGGCAGAAGTTAAAACCCTTTCAGATGTCATCGTAACTTCATCCAATGCAAAAAAAATTGTTGAATCTTTCCCCCCAGGCCAGAAAATCATTTTTGCACCTGACAAAAACCTTGGAAATTACCTTAATTCCGTTACCGGCCTGAACATGGTGCTGTGGGATGGAGCATGTATGGTTCATGAAAAATATTCACTTGAAAAGATCATTGATCTTAAATCAGAACATCCTGATTCTGAATTAATTTCTCATCCTGAATGTGAGAGGCCAATATTACTGGTATCTGATTATGTGGGTTCTACAACCGCACTGCTGAACTACGTAAAGCAAAGTTCTTCCCGGAAATTCATTGTGGCCACCGAAAGTGGTATTCTTCACCAGATGAAGCTGAATTGTCCAACCAAAGTATTTCTTCCAGCACCATCAATAGATTCAACCTGCGGGTGCAATGATTGCAGTTTCATGAAACTGAATACCTTGAAAAAGCTATACCTTGCTTTGTTGTATGAACACCCTGAGATTATTTTGGATGATGTAACAATTGCCAAAGCCCAAAAGCCGATTCTCAGAATGCTTGAGCTGTCAAAATAGCTAATAAATCGAGGTTTTTGAATGGTATTAATTGCATAAATCAAGGTTATCTCCTTAAATTTTCCTTTCTTTGTCGTGATGGTAAAGATTTCAAAAACCAGACTGGATGGAACAGTTTAACCACTGAATAAGGTTCAGGAACAGTAATTGAGAGATGTTTCCTGGTTGTTCTCAATAAGACTTTTAAAAACAAATTATTTTCTGTTGAATGAGAAAAAATAATTTATTACAGATTCTTTTATTTTTAGCGCTGATCATTGCCATTTTTTCCTGCAAGAAAAGCAGTACCACTGATACCACAACAACAACAGTGATTCCTGTGAATCAATTTAATGGAAGCATCAGCATTTATTCGAGCGGAAATGATACGACCCTGCAGCGGTTTCTTGCCGGGAAATACAATACCATCCGCGGGAATCTTACAATCGCAACTTCTGACCCTATCGATTATTCAAAATATTTTGCCAACCTGGAAAAGGTAATGGGGTCTGTTTCCATTTACAAAATTCCAAATCCGGATTTCACCTTTTTTTCCAGGTTAAGGACCATCACCGGGAGCCTGCAGGTTTCTGCCTGTCCTAAACTGACATCCTTTACCGGAATGTCTGCCATCGATACCATAGAAAGTTCTGTTATTATCGATAAAAATCCGAGGTTCATCAATTGCAGGGGACTCGAAATGATACAGTCTGTTTCATCTCTTACAGTAACTGGAAATCCTTTGTTTGTTTCTTTTGACGGGCTTCAGAACCTGACCGGCATGACCGGAACACTTACGGTCTCCCAAAATCCTCTTTTACCTTCTCTTTCCGGGTTGACTTCGCTTTCATCAATTTCCGGAAGTTTAAGTCTGATTGAAAATAATGCATTTACCGGATTCAGTGGTATCCCAGGTTTGGTAAGGGTGGCGGGTACCCTGACACTGACTTCACTTCCGAATTTGATTACACTCGGAGGCCTCATTTCATTGAATGACACTATAACATCAATTTCTGTCATCAATTGCAATAAACTCTCTAATTTTTCCGGGCTTGACAAGCTCCCATCCATATTGGCTGATCTGAGTATTGTTTCCTGCAATAATCTACAGGATCTTGCGGGTTTAGCTAAAATTGATACCCTTAAAGGTGTTCTCTCATTGAGCAAACTTGAAAAGCTGAATACTTTCAATGGTTTGGAAGGTATCAGATATGTAAAGAAGGATATTCGGATTTCAGAATGTAATAGCCTTGTCTCAATGTATGGTTTTGCCCTTCTGGATAGCATCGGCGGTGACCTTATTGTTCAGGACAATGCCAGACTTCTTAATTTTGCTGGATTTACCAAGCCAAAGGCGATCATGGGAAACCTGGTAATTCTGGAGAATGCTTCCTTAAAATCCCTGGATGGATTGGAAAAACTGAAAAATGTCCGCAGGAACCTGGATATTTATTACAACCCCTTATTGAATGGATATTGTGCTTTAAGAAATTTATCGCTAACCGGTCCGGCGTATATAAGCCAGAATAAATTCAATCCTACCTGGACACAGATAAAGGCGGGCGATTGTTCAAGATAAAAACTTGCGATTGAATAAAAAAAAACTCCCTTTCAGGAGTTTTTTTTTATTCAATTATATCTGTCCAGCCGTAGGGGTCAGGTTCCGTTCCGTATTGTATTCCCCGAAGTTTCTCGTATAACAGGACACTTATTTTTCCGGGGTTATTGCCAAAAAGGTATTCTTTGTCAAGGTCTGAATCATAAACCCTTTTGATGGGTGAAATTACTGCAGCTGTTCCGCAGGCGCCAATTTCATCGAATTCGGCTAATTCTTCAACAGTAACGGCCCTTTCTTCGACTTCCAATCCCATATCTAAAGCCAATTGTCTCAGACTCATGTTTGTGATGGAAGGAAGAATGGATGTGGACTTCGGTGTTATGTATTTGTTTTGCTTAATGCCAAAGAAATTGGCCGGACCGCATTCATCCAGGTATTTTTTTTCTTTGGCATCAAGGTATAAGACTGCAGAAAATCCGTTCAGGTGTGCCCTGTGCCCGGCAACCATACTGGCAGCGTAATTGCCACCGACTTTTATCGTTCCGGTACCGAGTGGTGCAGCTCTGTCATATTCGCGGTAAATTACAAGGTCTGTTGGTTTGAAACCCTCCTTGAAGTAGGGGCCGACCGGCATTACAAAGATCATAAAGAGGTATTCATCAGCAGGCTTAATACCTATCTGAGGTCCTGTTCCAATCAGTAATGGCCGAATATACAAAGATGCCCCCGATTCGAATGGCGGTACGAATCTCTCGTTCAGTTGAATTGCTTTTTTTACCGCCTCGGTGAATAATGACTCCGGAACTCCTGCCATCATGATGCCTGCCGCAGAACGTTGCATTCTTCTCGCATTTTCAATCATCCTGAAAACCCGAATCTTGCCGTCTTTGCCCCTGAATGCCTTCAGTCCCTCAAACGCCTCCTGCCCGTAATGCAGGGCAGTGGCCGCCATGTGAATGCTGATTGCTTCAGAATCACTGGTCTCCAGCTCTCCCCATTCTCCGTTACGGAACCAGCAGCGGACGTTGAAATCTGTTTTGCTGTATCCAAATCCTAAGCTTTTCCAATCGATAGAATCCATTACAATGTATTTTTTAGCAAAATTACATTATTCTTTTAGTTATGCTATTTTTCGAACCGATAGTTCAATCTTTTTTACTTGCCATAATGCAAATAATTTACTTATGCATTTCACTACAGGCAATATAAACAACTCAACTCCCCAGTTCTTCAATGTTAGTTTTAAGAAATCATTTTGTGCTTTGGTTGGTTATGGATTTAATACAATCCATCATTTCACTTCTGAACCTGGCAATTGATTCCTCACTGTTTGTTACATCCATCACTTTTTTGCTCAGGCCAAGTTTCATCTCACCATCGCTCTGATCAATGAGTTCGGAAAGCGATTTCAACAATTGTTCAATTTTGAATTTTGTGTCAGGTGCAAGAGATGATGGATTTTGCATCAGTAAATTTTTCAGGTTCCAAATGATTCTGTAATCTTCTATTCCTTCACGCACAGCCTCCCATCTTCTTGAATTGATTGGTTTTTCTGTCCCTTTGTATACAAGTGGATATTCTAACATGATTCTTCCCCACATGTTTCCGCCATGATTGTATGACCAATAACCTATTCCGACGGCATCCCACCTGAATGCAGCAAGTGCTGAAAGGCGAAACTGCCCGACGACGTTTATATTCTTGATATTAGCACCCATAGGTCTTGCAAAGGAGTAGGAGCAGTCGTAGGACCACAGCATTCCTCCGGGATCTTTCCTGACGATATCCATAACCGGACTAATTTCAGGCAACGCATTGTAACCGACACACCAGACATCAATGTAGGGCTGCATCGCACTGAACATCGGTGCTTCACCACCTCCGTCCATATAGACCAAATATTCAGGATCCTTCTGTTTAACCAACCTGGAAAAGGCTACCAGCTTATTTACAATGGTCCAGCCTATTCCTCCTGGTTCATCGTAAGGATAAAAGGCGAAATGTTTCCTGTCGATTCCTTTTGATGCAAGGTGTTCAGTCAGTTTTTCCAAATAGTTGTTTAATCCTGCCACTGATTCCGCAGATAGTGGCGAATTGCCCAATTCTGAACCATTTATCATATCCGGTAGTCCGGAAAGCAAAATGAAGACATCGTGTCCTGCCAGCTCATCAATAACCTTGTCCTGCGCTGTAAAATCAAAACCTGCTTTGTTAACTAAAGATTTTCCCTGTGGTACAATAAATACATTGTTTCCATGATCCAGCAGGTTTTTGATGGATGGCTTATCATAGGCACCCCATGCACATAGCCTGAACGTCCCTTCAGAGGCCATATTGAAGTTAAGAACCTCCAGCTCAATTTCAACCATTGATACAGGAAGATCAACATCCTGCGGACTCTTTGGGCCGTTCTGAACATTGATGCCGTTTAATGCATGGATCGCGACCGGAATCCTGTAACGACCTGGCTTTACGTTGTCCTTGCAGTAAACATTGATCCACAGTTCACCGGTTGTCAAAGAAGGAACAGTGAGGGTCCTGCTCTCATCCATTTCGGGAAGTGCATCCCAGGATGGTTTCCCGAACGCATCTACAGTAGGCACGGAATGACGGAATTCAATTATTATCCCTTCTGGCACGGTATCGGCTGAAACCTGGGTTGTAATGGTTCTTCCGGCGAGGTTGAACAGATTGATAGAAACCACCTCATTTTCTCCGGCAACTATTGTGCGGGTCAGTGCCAGGTTGTTGGTTGCAACTGAGGGTACTTCCTCATCCCTGTTTGAATTTTCCCAGAGTCTTCCCTCGGAGGGCAGGATAGTGGTGTTCTTCTTCAATTGGTTGGCTGCTTCTGCCAGCTGAGCAATTTTGAATCCTTTTTTCGCCCTGATTGTGAGTTCATGACTTTTGGTGATAACGTCCTCTTCTTCCTGGTAACCCCCTGCCAAAATCCTTTCCTGTCCGGGAAGAATGGCTTTAAAACGACGGTCAATACGCTCAGCTTCATCGGTTAATGCCTCGCCAAGATCCGAATTTTGAACCGATATTTGATGTCCTGTTTCGGAGAGTTTGTGAATAACTGCTTGAACCAGTGATTTTTCATTTAAGAAGGGTGCCAGGCTTATTGAACGATCGCCTGAAAGAATTACTTTGCCTCCTGGCTGTGTTAGTTTCCATTTAAAATCATATTTGCCCGGTGCAATTCCTGTAAAAGGCAGAAATATCCTACTGTAATGGCCAATCAATTTAGAAGAAACGGATTGGAATTTTCCGTCAGGATGAATACAGGATGCTTCAACGGATATCAACTCCTTGGTCACTTCAGGATTATAAATTTCAAAACAAATATCCTCTCCCACATAGAGTTCATTCCAGTTAAGATTTAATGGTGTCATGGACAATTGGTTTTTAGCGGTTAGTCCGCTCCAGTTATTACTCCTGGAGTTGTTCCCGCCATAGGTAACCCATTGTTGTTTGCCTTTTACCGGGGCAGTCGTTTTAAAACAATAAACAAAACCGCTTTCCCCACCGGATATTACCATTTCTGATCCGGACGATTTACCGGATACTTCCCCAAAGGTGGGAGTCTCATTAATAGTCCGGTGACCGAAATTATAATCAAAAACAGTAGTGCCATTAGAATCAAGTGCTTGCAGGTGACCATCTTGTGTACAGTACATGTATTCCAGTTTACCATCCCCATCCATGTCCGCAATGGAACCGGATCCAAGTGTTCTGCCTTGCATATCAATGTTCCAGAGAAGTTCACCATCCTCTGTAAACCTGGATATGACACCCAATTGTGTGATCAGGAACAGATCGGCTATACCATTTTGATCGATATCACCAACAGAAAGGGTAGAAGCGACAGCACCCTGGACTCTTTTGCTCCATAATAAATTTCCATTTGATGAAAAGCAAAAGGCTTCACCATTGCCGGATGCTGTAAAAATTCTGGCACTACCATCGGAGGCGCTGAAAATTACCGGGGCTGCATTTCCCCATGTCTGGCAGGTTCCACCAATGGTCCTTTCCCAATAGGGAGATCCGTTGGAGTGGAGAACCGATAGAATTCCATCTGTAGACAAATAGGCAATCTCGAGGCCCTTTTCTTTATCCAGATTGCCAATGGCTGCTCCTGAAGGTTTACCTTTGATGACTGATTTCCACTGCTCCTTTCCGGATTGCGCCTCAAATGCATGGATTGCTCCCGATTCATCTCCCTGCACAACATAGAAATTGCCGTCTCCGTATAGTTCCCCAAGCGCCGGAGCTGTCCAGGTGCATGTTGCGGAAAGATTTTTTTCCCATACAACCTTTCCCTTGTTGTTATGGCATCTCAGATTGCCAGTGTTGTCAGTTGCAAAAATGAGTGGAGATTTACCATTCAGTTCAAGGACAGAAGGAGACATCATGTACCTGCCTGTACTCCGGTATTTCCAGATTTCTTTTCCATTGCTGTCAAGTGCAATCAAATCTTCCCGCCCGGCAACAACAACCTGCGATTCTTCACTCCCTGTCTGGTTAACCAGTGCCGGACTGTTCTCCAGGAAGGTTTTCACATCCGTTTTCCACAATTGGGAAAGGCTAATTTTGCTGCTCTGGCTGTATGCGTTACTGGTGAAGGCAATTAATGAAAATAAAAGTGCCAGGTAATGAAAGTGTCGTCGGTTCATAGCTGTTGGGTATTAGTAGTGATTGTTTTGGAGGACGAAAATGAAGGAATGTTAATCTGGTAAGTGAAATTTTCTTGATAATTGTTTCCGGACGACATCCTTTTTAATGCAATGTATTAATATTTGCCGGATATCGATAAACCAGCAAAATGTTAATGTGATCAGGTATTTTGACACATCTGATTAATTCAATTATTTTATGTTCTTCAATTTTAAACCTACCTGGAAAAATCTCAGCAGACTTTGACGCCAAATTCATCCGCTCCATCTGAACTTCCTTCGAAAAGGTATGGATCCCCATATCCGGCAACCTTGTATTGTCTGAAAAGGTCTTCAATAGCCGATCCTGCTGATTTGGCAGCGAGTATAGCAACTGTCCCTCCGGCACCTCCTCCGGTGATTTTCGCCCCGAAAACACCTTTTAACACTCCCGCACTTTTGCACAGATTCACGAGGAAGTCTGTAGCTTCAGACCCAAGTCCGCATTCAGTATAAGCGTAGTGTGACTGATACATTTGTTCGCCCATCAGGATGTATGACCTTTTTGAACCCGTTAGGGAGGCTCCTCTTGAAAGTTCAGAAAAAAGCTGAACCCTGTAATTTTCTTCAACGGCATAACGCGTATTTGCCTTTACATTGTAGCTTACGCCATCTTTCAGTGGGGTAAACGGATCAACATGCAGGTGGTATTGATTCAGGAATCGGTCCTTATCTGTTTTCTCCGGCAAATAGGATTCATATTTTTCATGGAAGACAGAACGGCTCATATTTGCAAGATATCCATTCCAGACAGGATCCGTATATCTCTCAATGTCATTGCTTTGGTCAAGAGTTACCGGGATGTTGTTCAGGTCACAGATGATCTTGTACCCCATGAAGGCAGCAGCCCTTGCTGCTTCATATTCAATTCCTGAAACCTGGTGGCTTACTCCCGAGTCGATTCCCCAGATTTGCAACTCTTCTGGCAGCTTGATGAGTGCTTCTGGCAGGCACGGCTGACATACCAGGGGTAGTATGTAACCCTCCCTGCCCGCAACGACAGCAATCTGGTCCATTACACCACAAGCTGAATCAGCAATAACATTTTCCACCCATTGGCATGCCAGGGCAAGATCTGTTCCTTTGAGGCCAATTCCGAAGGCTGCTGCGGCCGCTTTCATTACAGCAACCTCTATGGCTGCCGAAGAACTAACGCCTCTGTTGAGTGGAACCGCAGATTCCATGTAAAGCCTGATACCCCCTGTAACTTTGTCGGGGTATTTTTTCTTGAGGTAGAGAAGATTGCCAAGGACATAGGCAGTCCAACGTAAAGATTTTGAGCTGTTGGCAAATTTTTTCAGTACGTCCACATCACCTGCCTCATCCCAGCTAATTTCGACGGTACCCTGCCATCCGGCTTCTTCGGCAGTTTCATTTTTCAGCCGAATCACTTGATCAGTAGAAAATTGAGCCGCTGCGTAGGTGGCTTCCCGGATGGTAGACTCGAATACCAGTCCTCCCGTATAATCATCATTGCCTCCCATCAGATCCAGACGACCTGGTGCCCTTGTAATAAATACAGGTGTATCCGGGGCGAAGAAGGTGCCGCTTTTCTTCAGGCCTGCAATTTTTTCGATGAATTCCATGACAAGTTAATATTTTATGAACGCACAGCTTTGATACTTTTTACAAGATATTCGAGGGCTTCTGGAGTTTGACGAGGATTTATCGGCAATGTAATCAGTTGATCACCAAGTTTTTCAGCATTTGGAAATTGTCCCTTCTTAAAGCCCCTGTTTTTAAAAGCAGTGGAATAGTGCAAAGGGATATAGTGAAATCCCACTTTAATTCCATAGTTGTGCAGCAGGTCGTAGATCAGATCCTCCTTACTCATACCGAACTCTTTTGGATCGACCATAACAGGATAAAGGTGAAACACATGTTTGTTATGCGGTAGTACGACAGGCAAAGTCAAGCCCGGAACATCACTTAGATTTTCCGTCATATAGGCGGCATTTTCAATACGTCTCTGGTTAAGTTGATCAACTTTTTTCAGCTGTTCAATTCCGACTGCAGCTTGTATGTCTGTCATTCTGAAGTTGTATCCGCAGTCATCGAAATCCTGCCACCAAAATTTTTTACCTACCGGAAACACTGTTTCATCCAGCTTGCAGTATTTTGTGCTGTTACCGTGCACCCTTGTACAATGAGAACGGTACAAAGAAATTCGTTCATAAACCTCTTTGTCATTTGTTACCACCATGCCACCCTCTCCAAGCGTTGAGATATTTTTTTGTTCATGGAAGCTGAAACAACCGGTTGTGCCGATTGTACCGGTTTTTTTCCCTTTGTACTCTGCCCCGATGGCATGAGCAGCATCTTCAACTACGGCAAAGCCGTATTTGTTCGACAGATACATAATTTCATCCATTTCGCAGGATTGGCCGTACAGGTGTACAGGAATCACTGCTTTAGTATCAGGGGTCAGTTTGTCCTCCAGCTGATTGGGATCCAGATTATAGGTAACAGGATCGATGTCAACGAAATCGACTTCTGCACCCAGGGTAGCGGGAGCTGCTGCAGTAGCAATCCAGGTTACCGGCGAGGTAAGCACACGATCTCCGGGCTTTATGCCAACACCGATCATTGACAGAAAAAGGGCCGTTGTACCGTTGCTGCAAACCCTGGCATATTTAGCCCCGGAGTACTCAGCATACCTGTTTTCGAATGCGATGCATTCATCTCCACTGGTGGGAGCATTGTTTCGCAGGACCCTTAATACCGCTTCTTCTTCCTCTTTGCCATATTGGGTCCCGAACTTTATTTCCAAATCAAATTTGATGCTGCTCATTTTTATTATTCCTGAATTTTAAAATTTAATGTTAAATCCAACCCTTCCGTCAAAGTGCGCATGGGTGTTTGCAATAAATTCCTGGCCAATGAATTGTTCATTGATGCATCATTTGGCCGAGGTGCACGTCCAGGCATAGAATTGGAGTCTGTTGATTCAATAAGATTTGAATTAAATCCAAGTTTTTCAGCAATCTGGATTGCCATATCATACCTGTTGATCCGTGTATTTCCTGACAGATGTACAATGCCGCCATAATTACTTCCGGCAAGTTCTGCAAGTGCGGCGCCAAGAGTAACCACATCTATTGGAGTTCGTATCTCATTTTCCGGAAATTTCACCTTTTCACCTCGCCCTAATTTATCAATGGTGTCTGCTAGGAATGAATTGCCTTTTCCCAAAACCGGTAATCCCATTACCAATGAAAGCCGGGCGACAATATTCTTTTCTGATGAACTAAGCACGATATTTTCTGCTTTTACTTTAGTTTCCGCATAGAAATTTACTGCCTTGGGTGTATCTGTTTCAGTGAAATAACCTTTTATTCCGTCGAAAACTGAATCTGTTGAACAGACAACCATTTTGGCTCCGGTTTCTTTGCACAACTTCGCCAAATTTTCGGTGATACCGACATTTACTTTCCATGCCAATTCCTTGTTATTTTCGCAAACATCAATATTTGCTATGGCAGCTGTATGAATTACAGCATCCGGTTTAACCTTTCTGAATAAGTCTGAGATTAGATCAGTATCCAGCAAATCAATCCTGTAGGATTGAATATCTGCAGGCAGACCTGAAGGTTCCGTGACATCCACACCATGTATTTCCCACGTCTTTCTGGCCTGGGCAATAATACTTCCTGCTACAAATCCATTAAGTCCGGTAACTAAAAGCTTCATAATATTTTATGCATAAATTTATTTTTGCAACTGTCAGGTGTATTACCATCAAAAAAAAATGTGCCGAAATTGATTGTATTGCTGCCTCCTGGTCATGAATACATTACTCGACACCTGTTCCTTGGTATTCAACCTTCAGAATATCTTCAATTTTGTTTTTTATTCTTTCACCTACCAATAAATCACTCGCTGAAATATAGCTTCTGACAATTCCTTTTTCATTGGTAGCCGACCGTATGTAGGCCGAGTACCATAAATTATCGATTGAGAATATTCCATTTTCGATGTGTACCCCTTTGTACACTACTGTCCCTTCCAAATCAATCCCATTTTCTGACCTGGTTGACAGTACTACCTTTTCAGACTCAAAAAATGCAAGTACAGCATTAATGGCATTATCTCTTTGAAGGTCGTCCGGATACTGGAAATTGAACTCCCCGGAGGTATAAATTTGATCCTGCATTTCCCGGATTTGCCTGATTATTTCCCTTTGTTCATTTACAGACCGGAGAAGGAGCAAAATGGTAAACAGGGAATTTTCCCCTGAAACCTGAAATTTTTTGGCTGGTAATTTATGGTAGAAATGCCCGGATTCCTCAGCACCTGCTAATGCCCCAATCTCCTTCATGTAACCCTTGATCTGGGAATGTCCGTTCCTGTACAAAACCGGATCTGCGTTCATCTCTGTCCACCTGGCCAATGCCATCGGATTAACTTTTGGATCGTAAAGGATCTTCTGTCGTCCTGCATTGGAAGGATCGGAAAGAACACTTTTGAGGATAGGGATCATGACAAATCCTGCGCTGAAAATCCCGCACTGGTCACCAAACACGACGCGATCACCATCTCCGTCAATTCCAATTACCAGGTCTGCCCCTACCTGCCTGGAAAGGATTACTGCCCTGTCCATTTTGTTCTGGCTTGTAGGATTGGGTGAGCCTGTCGGAAAATCTCCGTTCGGAACCAGCCTTAGCGGAAATACCTCTGCTCCGCATAAGGACAGAGCCCGGTACAGTTCCGGTCCTGCCGAACCATTGAATGTATCAAGTACAATTTTCAGTCCACGGAGATCGTTTTCCTTAATTCCTGCCAGATCCATCGTATACTGAATGTAAGATTCTGACGGATGCCTGATCACCTGGAGGGTGCCACCTTCTCTAAGTTCAGGAATGAAGTCGGGAGACCTGTATAATTCCTTCACTTTGGTCAAACCTCCAAGTGGTCCGCAGTCAAAACCTATGGCCTCCACTCCGGGAACAGTAAATTTTATTCCGATGTATTGTTTGGGATTGTGTGAGGCGGTAATAGTTAGTCCCATGGTATGCGGAAATTTTTCTGCAGTTTGCATAGCCACGAAATAGGAGAGAGGTGTGCTCACAGGATCAAAACATGCCAGTACTTTGAAACCAGACCTGACGGCAGCTTCTATTCCGATCTCCATCACCCTGGCACAGCCCAGCCTGGCATCTCTGGCAAAAACCAGCGTATCTGCTCCAATCAGCCTGGCATAGCCAAAAGTGGCCTGAAACAGTCGAAGCACCTCAATGTCATTGAACTCATTAACCTCCCAGCGTGCGTCGTAGGTCTTTATCGGGTCTTTCATATTGAATAGTTCATAACTCATAGCTCAAATTGCGGAACTTCTTTTACTCCTGTTTAGCAGTGGTTCCCTGGTGTACCAGAATGCATATATGGTTACCATAACAAAGCATAACAAGGGAATGATGTATGAAACCTGAACGCCGTGCCGATCCGCAATCAAACCCTGAATGGGCGGGAAAAAGGAACCACCAACTATGGCGAAATTCAGCAGGGCTGATCCCTTGCCAGTAAATGAACCGATATCTTCAATTGCCAGGCTGAAAATTGTAGGAAACATTATGGATAAAAACAATCCTAACCCGGCCAGGATGTATTCGTTGTAACCGGTATTGAAAAATATGGATAGAAAATACAGGATAATCATTCCAATTCCGAAATATCCAACCAGTCTGTGGGCTTTTACATATTTGAGCATAATTACCGCCAGCATCCCCATAACAGCAGTCAGAATATAATAGAGTGTCAGGAAACTTGCCGCTTTCTGGTCAGTAAAGCCCAATACAGTTTTGAGGTAAGGAATAAAGAAACCACAGGTAGAGGCTTCAGCACCCATGTAAAAAAACATGGCGAATACACCATAAAAAAGATGTCTGTGCGAATAACCTTCCCTGATGATTCCCTTCAAAGAAAATATTTCATCCTCTCCAGGTTTCATGGAAGGCAATTTTGACAGGAACATCAAAAGGGCAACCATCAACAAAATTGCAGCCAGCAAAAGGTATGGGAAGTGATAGCGGATTTCCCCCATTTGATTATAAATCAGGGTCGTGGCAGCTGCAGGTGTTACCGCATAACCTATGCGTGAGAAAACCTGTACAAAGTTGATGCGCTGATGGGCACCTTCCGGATCACCAAGCAGTGAAGCAAATGGATTTGCTGCCACATTAATAATTGTCAGTCCCGTGGATATTATAAAGATGGCAGTTAATACCAACGGATAGGAGTCGAAAATTTTTGCAGGGAAAAAGAATGCACTACCCAGGGCGCATGTTACTAAGGCAGTTAGCAAACTTACTTTATATCCATATTTGTGAATCATCCACGCAATCGGGATCGGGAAAATGATGTAAGTCAGGTAAAATGTAAACTGAATCATGGTTGCCTGCGTGTAATTCAGTTTGAAATGCGTTATCAGGGAAGGCAGCAAAATGTCGTTCATGCAAAATAGTGACCCAACCATGAAAAACATCAGCGAAAGTAACAGCAGTGGTTTGTATTGGTGTTTCATTTTGATTAGTTAGTCGGTTTCATTACTGGTAATTACAGCTTCAGATGGCCAGACCTGCTACCGGGCCGGCTATGCATTTTCCTTTGGATTTCTACATCCATGAAATTAGAATCTCCACGATAACAACTTATCAGTCTTTACCTTGCGAAATAATTAATTATCTCTTTAAATATAATCCATTTAATAGTCAATTTTTTACTATTTCTTAACCGGACGGTTATAAACTGCTGATTTCTTCGCTTGTATAACAACAAAAACTTGCCTGATGCAATCACGGCCATAAGTTTCTGAATATTAAACATATTGGCAAAGCCATAAATTCCTGCTTTTAGGGAATATGGGCTTTGAAGAATATTTTGATTTTTGCCAATATCCGACAGCGCAGGAACGGCCGGGGTACTTGCCCGGTTAAGTTAGCCATATTTATAATTGAATTCAGAAGTAATTGGGGTATTGCATTTGGTTGACCAATTGGTGAATCCGAAATTTGCTAACCTTAGAATTCAGGCAGGTGAGGTGTTGTGATTTGTTGAAGTAATATCTGAACCATCCCACGGCAAGTATAGCGCATACCTGGTGGCAATGCAATATCTCCTTTTTCGTTGGATGAGTAAAAAATTGAAAGATTTATTCCCAAAGGTGTATAGGAAGGTTGAAATGCCGGTGTTTGATTTTGAACCTATATTCTTTTACGTTGATTTTTAAATTATTTTATTATTTTATTATAATATTCGAAAAAACTTTAATATCTTGTGGTATCAAACTAATAAATCTCAGGAGGTGCATTATGGCAGAAAAAACATTTACGTTTTCAGTAACACTGGATGAAGATGAATTCGTTCAGGTTGAAGATCATATTTTTACAACCAAAGAGATACTTAAGAGAGAACTTCCCAATGTCGATATGATTGGACCAAAGTACCTTAAGATGATTAAGGCGTTTAATGTCAAAAATCTGACGATGAAGGCTGTAAAAGAGTGGCTATTATTGTCACTTGCCCTGGATCAGTGCTGCAGTTATCACAGTGAATGGGATGATCAGAAAATTTTGAGTGAATTGGTTGAGGGAAGGGAACATTCCATTTCATGGTACATGGATAACTGCCCGAAACATCATTAGGTTGTAGTTAAACTTATTTTGTTTGACAGGAAACTGCCTGCATAAAAAAAAGCAGTTGGGCTACCCGAGGGCACTGAAAAAGTATCCCTCCTTAAAGTAACCCATTGAAAAATTAGCTGG
>CAZDLO010000072.1:0-17246 GCA_964506325.1 uncultured Tangfeifania sp. | reverse complement strand
TCAGGGGGTATATCAATTCAGCCGGAGAGAAGAAAGTAGCCATTTTCAGGTAAAAGCAGGCAGATATTCTTCTGGAACTTGCCGGATAATTCAGGACTTGAAATATAACAGGCATACAGATTCAGATAGTCTCTGCTGATTTACTTAAAGGCAGAAAGCACAAAAAAGCAAGGAGGCAAAGCGACAAAACAATATTTGTCCCTTTGCCTCCTTTTCGCTTCGAACCCGGGCACTGACAAACAGTACCCCTGCAGAAAGATTCAGTTACTACTTGTACAGCACCGGTTTGCCCAATCCTACAGCCTCAAGAGGTTCCAGCTGCGTTTTGGCATCACCAACAACAACAAAGTACATCCTGGCGGGATCAATGTATTTGTTGGCAAGCTGCAGTTGCTTCTCAACAGTGAGCCCTCTGACAAATGCTTCCTCCTTTTTGATATAATCCGCCGGCAGATTGTAGGAGGTCATGGTGTTCAGCATCCCCATTAAACCATACAAGGTTTCAAACCTCAGGGCGTTTCCCTTCAAAAGGCTTGATTTGGTGAAATCAATGTACTCCTGCGGAATGGCCTTGCGGTATTTCTCCATCTCAGTTTTGAAGATGGTAACAGATTCAACGGTCGAATTAGTCCGGACTTTTGAAGACGCTACGAACTGACCAAAATCCTTTGAACCGGAAAAGCTCGATCTTGCACCATAGGTAAATCCTTTTTCTTCCCTGAGAATCAGGTTGAAAATACCGTTGAAAGAACCACCTAATTTATAATTGGCCACAGTGGCTGCATAATAATCGGGGTTGGTCCTGGGTATGGAAGGCGTTCCAATGGAGATAACAGATTGTTTTGCTCCTGGCACATCCACAAAATAAATCTGCGATTTTTCAGGTGCAGCAGGCACTTTCATGGCCGGAATTTCAACTTTCCTGGCAGCCCATTTTGTATTCAGAGACGCCAATGCTCCCATCACCCGGTCTTCACTCACATCACCGACAATGAGCATTTTTGAAACGGAAGGAGAAATATTGGCAGAATAAAATTCTTTCAGGTCATCTATCGAGATGGAAGATACCGATGCTTCGGTTCCGGATGCATCCACTGCCATTATATTATCACCGAAAATCAGCTTGTTGAGCGCCTGGCTGGCAAGGTAATCCGGACTGGCGGCATTTCTTTTGATACCATTGATGATACGGCTCTTCGACAAGCCGAACTGCTCATTGTCCCACCTGGGTTCCAGCAGGATCTCTTCCACAAGAGCCACGGTTTTTTCGAAATTCTTGGCAAGACAGCTAACACTGACGGTAATATCGTCACTTCCGCCGGAAACCCTGATGGAGGCTCCCAAAAGTGAAATGGCATCCTCCAGTTGTTCCGGTGTCTTGTTCCTGGTTCCTTCATTCAGCATGGAAGCAACAAGTCCTGCAACACCGGCTTTGGCTTTTGTATCAAGCATATGTCCTCCGTCAATAGAAACAGAATATTGAACAAGAGGCAATTCGGACTGCCTGATTCCCCATATTTTTAATCCGTTGGACAAGGAAGAAGACCATGGCTTTGGAATAGTAACCTCCGGATCCGGTCCTGCGGCAGGTTTTACCGACCTGTCCAGTTTGGTTTTTGATTTTACAATGGGCTCATCGGCAACAGGTGTGTCCTTCACTTCGGCAGCTTTGGTAACATCTTCTTCAACTATTCCTGCATTGACAGATCCCTCCGCAACAAGTTTTACATCCCCTTTGGGAACAAAACTTGTTTCCACAAATTTTTTCCCTTTGATATATTTTTCATAGGCAGCCTTCACATCGGCCATTGTAACTGCCTGTGTATTTGCCAGATCCTTTTTGTAGAATTCCGGATCTCCTGTGTAAATATTGTATTCAGCCAATGTAAATGCTTTGTTTTGAATGCTTTGAAACATGTTGTAAAAACCGGTTTCATTGCCTGCCTTTATCCTGATAAGGTCCTCTTCTGAAAAACCATCCTTTTCAAATTTGGCAAAACCTTCAAACACTGCTTTCTCAACCTCTGTAAGGTTAACGCCCGGATTGGCAGTTACGGAAATATAAAAAGCACCGGCAAGTTCCTGTGACCTGTTGCTTGCACTTACACGTGAGGTCAGTTTCTTTTCCTTGACAAGTATTGTATACAAAGGGGATTTCTTGGTACCTGCCAGAAGCTCTCCCAAAAAGTTAAGTGCATAGGCATCTTTTGTATAGTCTTCGACCGTTGGGAATACCATGGTAAGCATGGGTGCCTTTGCAAAATTGTCCAGGTGATAAAGCCGTATCGTGGATGGCAGTGTTACCGGCATTGATTTCCTTTTGGCAATGTTTTCACCCTTTGAAATTTCGCCGAAATATTTTTCAACCATCAGTTTAACAGCAGGTATATCAATATCACCGGCAACAACCAGTGTCGCATTGTTGGGAGAATAGTATTTCTTGTGAAATGCCTTAACATCTTCAACCGTTGCTCCGGTAAGATCCTTCATGTCACCAATTACTGTCCAGTTGTAAGGATGTCCTTTCGGATAAAGGGTTTTCAGGATAAGCATCTGGTTGAACCCGTAAGGGGTATTGTCGTAACTTTGTCTTTTTTCATTCTGAACCACGTTTTGCTGGTTTACGAGGGCGGATTTGGTCACCGTATTCTCCAGGTATCCCATCCTGTCAGACTCCATCCAGAGCGCCATCTCCAGCGCATTCTTGGGCACAACTTCATAATAGTTGGTACGGTCCTGGCTGGTACTTCCATTCAGGGAACCACCGGCTCCCTGGATATTCTTAAAAAACTGGTCTTCCGCAACATTCTCAGATTTCTGAAACATCATGTGCTCAAAAAGGTGGGCAAAACCTGTTTTTCCCGCTGTTTCCCTGCTGGAACCGACATGGAAATAAACTGCAACTGCTGCAATCGGATCAGATTTGTCCTGGTGCAATACAACGGTCAGGCCGTTCTTTAATGTATATTTTTCAATTGGAATTGACAGCCCTGCATCTTTGGCTGAAAGCAAAGAAGGAATTAAAGCAAAAGCAATCAATAAGATAAAGAAAATGGAAAGTTGTTTTTTCATAAGTAATTAATTAAAATGACTAAAGAGAAGCTATTTGAATCTGTTTGACTAATGGGACAATAATTAGTTTAAATATAATCTATAGATTGTTAGATTCTCTGACCTGAATGGGCCAATAACATGATTATTGTCACATTTTTAACCCTTCAGCTTCCTTTATACTTTTCAGCTGTTTTTTGCTGATTTTTTTTATAATTTAGCACTTTCGGGTCAACACTATTAACTACTAATTCATCAACTATGACTATTGCTCCGCAAATAAAGTCGGGTTTTCTGACACCCCTCTTTTTATTCCTGTTCCTGATCGCCTTCTCAGTAACCAATGCTCAGAACCGTGATGGCAAACTGCTTCAAGGTGAAAAATGGCAGAAATTCAATACAGACAAAGCCAAAGCTGATTTCTTCGTTTCCACTGCCGGGAACGACCAGTGGAGTGGAACATTGTCAGAACCAAACAGTTCGAAAACTGATGGCCCGTTTGCAACAATTGAACGGGCACAGAAGGCCGTAAAAGAATTAAAATCCAAAGTTTTTTTTCCGAAAGATCCCCCGGTGGAAAAGAGATGGATAGGCTCACCCCACCCTCTTGGAAGAGGAAAGGATATCCTGGTACTGATACGAGGAGGACACTATTTTTTAAACAAACCACTGCAATTTGAACCGGCAGACGCAGGAGAGCGTGTTGAGACGAACCTTCCTACAGGTGCTTTTGAGTACCATAAACTCAAAGACCATTATGTAACCTATGCGGCATTCCCGGGTGAAAAACCTGTGATTTCAGGTGGTCAGCCGGTAAGTGGCTGGAAATTGAACAACGGAATATGGACGGCCCCCCTGAATACTGACTCGGTGAGCTTGTTCCTGGTGAATGGTAAAAAGCAGGTCCTGGCCAGGAAGCCAAATTCCGGGTATTTTGTTCCTATTTCTGTTTCGAAAAACACCAGTGAACTTTCCTTTAAAAAGGGAAACCTCGAACCATGGAAAGATCTTGCCGGTAACAGGGTCATTATGCTGCTGCGCTGGCACACCGGCATCAACAGTTTCAGCAAAATTGATTCAAAAAGTGGTACTGCCTACCTGAAAAATCCTCAGGAAGGTGTTGTCATCGTTCCTCCCAGGTATTATGTTGAAAACCTTAAAGCTTTGCTCGATACCGCAGGCGAATGGTATTTTGACAGGACAGCCAGGGAGCTTAGCTATATTCCGGCAGACAGGAACAGTGATCTGAACCTTGCCGCTACTTCTGTTGCAAGGCTTAACCAGCTGGTTGTGGTTAAGGGTGTACAAGGACACCCGGTCCGTAACCTCAGGTTTTACGGACTTGCATTTGAAGGGGTTCAGGATGGCAACAGCGCCATATCGTTTGAATTCGCCCATGCCTGTGAACTGGTAGGAAATACAGTTCGTTCGTGCTCGGGAACCGGTATTTCTGTAAAGGCAGGATGTTACCAGACCAGGATACTTGAGAATATTGTTGCCTCGGTCGACAATGGCGGCATTTACGTGCACGGATCAGTCAAACCGGTATGGCAGAGTGAAGTAGAATACCACAAAGGCGTTCAATCCAACACCGCCGGAGATAGTCCGAAAATTATCCGGGAAACACTGATTTCCTTCAACCATGTTTCAGATTGCGGAGGTATAAGCATCTTTGCCAATAATACCCTTTCAACGACAATTTCCCACAATTACATCACCAAAACCCGCGGCAGATACGGTATCGATGTGGGCGACTGGGCCAACCAGGAGGATGCCCTGGATGGAAATTACCTGGTTGAATACAACCACCTTGAAGATGTACAGCAGGATGCTGATGATTCCGGAGCCATTAAAACTTCCGGAATGGTGTTCAATTCGGTGGTCAGGAGGAACCTGGTGCAATATGTCCATGGAGGATTCTTCAACGACAACGTGGCATTCTGGTTTGATAACATGTCGCAGGGATGGCTTACCGAAGAGAATATCTATTACCACCTGGAACAGGGAGAAATGAAATATTGCGCTGCCCAGCCAGAGGATAATATCTACCGCAACAATTTTAAGATTGAAAATCCGGTCAATGCTCCGGAGACTTTCATCGACGGTTTACCCGAATTCAGGTACGAAAATTTGAAAATCACTCCTTCCGGACAGGCGGGCGGGGCGTATCCTGCAGGAAGCGTAATACAGATGACAGCCAGTGTTTTCAACAACGGTTCGACGGGAATTCTTCCGGTAGAAATATACCTGGATGGAAAAATTTACGACCATAAGCTTTTCCCGGTTATAAAGAATAACAGCCGTACCATCGATTTCCAATTAAGGATATATGATGCCGGGGAACATTTTCTTTCCATAGGCTTAACACCACACCAGAAAATCCTGGTGGAGGGGGCAAAACCGGCTGTCGTATTCGAAAATTTCAAGCTCTCTGCCGACAGGTGCCTTGCCGGGGAAAAAGTCAGTCTTCAGGCAACAGCAAAAAACCTGACAGAACAGGCTCAAAATACGGAGGCTGTAATCTTCGTGGACGACAAGGCCACGCAAACCGTTAAACTGAATCTCAAGGGTAAAGAACTCCGGGAAATAAAACTGGATATCGAAATACCTGCAGGCAAACACACCGTGAAAATTGGGAACAGCGGTGTGGCTGGTATTCTGGTGCAGCCAAAAAGCACCCTGGACCTTGCCAAAATGAAAGTATTGCAATACGGATCCCCCAGGTCGAAACCCTTCACGATAGAAGCTGATGCCAAGAACAACAGGTTTAAAATTGCCGCCTGTGGCTCCGATTTCTACCATGCTGAAGACTCCTATGCTGCATCCTATGTCACGGGTATCAAAGGCGATTTCGTGGCAACGGTGAAGATCAGCCAGTTTGGCGATAGAACTCACGAATGGTTCAGAAGCGGAATCTTTGTACGCAACGATATATCCAAAAGCTTCGACGTGCTGCCGGGCAGCAAAGGTTCCGTACTGTTGTTCGGTACCCCGGGAAGAGCCGGCATCCAGTACGATGAATTCGCCAATGGATGTATGCACAAGGCCAGCAGCCAGAACCTCCCCGAACACAGCAAAACTCCGCTGTACCTTAAACTTGTGCGGCATGGAAACAGTTTCAGCGGATATGTCAGCCTTGATGGCGTCAACTGGATTGTGGAGAGACATTCTGTCGATATCCCGGGCATCAACGACGCAGTGGATATAGGACTTGCTGCCGGCGGACCGGATACCAGACAATACTGGGTAGAATTTACAGATTGGAAAATTGAAGTCGCCCAATGAACCTCACGGAGGCAGAATTAAGACAAAAAAAGAGAAGAAGACTGGCATTTCTGGTTGTTATCCTGATTCCGGTGATCATGACACCGGCCATTTTCCTGCATAAGAAAATTGAAAAACCAATTGCTAAAATTGGTTTCCATGAGGCAGTTTACAACAAAAAAGGGAAACTGCTTCCGTGGATCTCCTGGGAAGAGGCAATGAAAACTGAAATGAACTGGTACTACAAGGCTCCGGCAGGAAAATCCGGATACCCGGTCTATTTTTATTCAACGTTTATAGACTCTGATTATCATCCCTATAAGACGGATATCATTCCCTGCACACAAGTGGGGATGGGTATCATCTCCTATCTGAAATACTGGGAATATACCGGTAAAAAGGATACTCTTGCACTGAAGTATGCCCTATGGATGGGAGATTTCCTTGCCCATGAAGCGTCAACACCTGACAAGGGGTTATACCCGCTTTTTCCCCGCTCAACCGGCAATCACGAAGAGATTCCTCTCACACGGAGCTCCCAGGGAGATGCAAAATACGGGGACCAGGTGATTGAACCTGACAAGGGTGGCATTGCGGGCTTCGCCTACCTGATGCTCTACAGGAAATGCGGGGATGAAATCTGGAAGACAAGGGCTGAACATGTTGCCGACATTCTGGTAAAGAACATGCGGAAAGGAAGTCTCACCGAATCTCCGTGGCCCTTCAGAGTCGATGCAGTTACCGGAAAATACTGGGGCGAAAGGAATGGCAATATGGTGTACATCCTCAGACTCCTGGATGGGTTAACTGAACTTGGCATGGACAGGTTTTCAGCCCCGCGTGACATCCTTTGGCAATGGATCAAAGTTTTTCAGCTCAAGGCGCCGGAGACCAGGGAAGGATCGTTGTGGATCCAGTTTTTCGAGGACATGACGGAAGAGGACAACCGGAACTCATGGGCACCACTCGAAATGGCCAGGTACCTGATAGAACAAAAAGAGAAACTCGATCCCGAATGGAAATCCATGGCAGGGCAATGTATCGGTTTCGCGGTAAAATATTTTGCCATAAACCAGCCGGGCGGTGTCACTCTCATGGGGGAACAGGATTCAGACAAACGCCCCTGGGGTGGTGCCTGCTCAAAACTGGGCGGGGTCTCTGCCATGTTCTACGCGGCAGGCGGAGGAGATGAATACCGTGAAATCGCACTGAGAAACCTGAACTGGGTCACCTATTTTATCGACTCGGATGGGGGACCGGCCGCCATGTGCGACCTGAAAGAGTGGCGAAAAGGTTCATGGCAGGAAGACTGTCATACCGATGTTGTCCACAATTTCATCGATGCCCTGGATGCTGTCCCGGAATTCAGATCAGTACAATAACAATTCATTGTTTCTACCGTCCTTTATTTAGAATCATTCTATTTAACTACTTTAACTACAAAGTTTTATCAAGTAACTATTAACACAAAAAAATGAAAAATTCAGTGGTCAGTAAAAAAATCGTCTGGATGGGCATTCTGCTGCTTCTCACTTATCCGCTGGCTGCCCAGGTGGTGGATCTGAGCAAAGCCACCATTGCAGCATCCAAAAACATTCCGTCACCGGTAAGGGAAACGGCAATACGTGTCTTGAAGGAAGAGGTCGCACAGCGCACTGGCATCCAGCTCAATGAAGCCGCAAAAATTGCCGGCCAGCCGGTAATTGCCCTGGTACTTTCATCCGACAGGGAGTTGATGGGTAAGCAGGTACCAGTCAGCACTTCTGACGAAAAACCGGAAAACAATCCTGAAGGCTACCGCATTGTCTTAGATCAATCCAATGGAAATAAAATTTTATGGCTGATAGCAGCCGATCAGCGAGGTGCCATTTTCTCCGCCGGCCAGTTTTTGCGAACTGCCGGACTCTCCCGGAACAAGATTTCCTTTGACAGGCAATACGAAATTGCCACCTCCCCGGCATATCCTATACGCGGACACCAGATCGGGTACCGCAATACCGCCAATTCATGGGACGCCTGGACGATGGAGCAATACGAGAAATACCTCCGGGAACTGGCTTTGTTCGGAACAAACTGCATTGAGAACATTCCCTTTCATGACGGCAAGAACAATCCGCTCATGAAATATTCAAGAGAGGTAATGAACAACAAAATCAGCGAAATTTGTCATGAATATGGTATGGATCACTGGGATTGGATTCCGGCTGATGTTGACCTTTCTGATCCGGTCAAATTTAAGGAGGAAGTTGCCAGGCATGAAGAGTACTACAAAAGCTGTCCTTACCTGGATGGCGTATTCTTTCCCGGTGGTGATCCCGGAAGCAACCACCCCAAAGATGTAATGCCATTTCTGCAAGCCGTAACAGGAAAACTGAAACAGTATCATCCTAAAGCAACCATGTGGATCTCCCTGCAGGGATTCAGTGATGAGCATGTCGATTATTTCTACCAGTATCTCAACAAAAACAATCCTGACTGGCTTACCGGAGTAGTTACCGGACCCAGCAGTCCTGATATGGCAGCTACCCGCTTCCGCCTTCCGGCAAAATACAAAAACAGGCATTACCCCGACCTGACGCACACTGTTCGTTGCCAGTATCCGACACTGAATTTTGACCAGGCATTTGCTCTCACAGAAGGAAGGGAAGTTTGCAACCCTCAGCCCTCTTATTATGCCAAAATCCACAACCGCTTCGCACCGTTTACTGATGGTTTCCTCTCCTACTCCGACGGGGTGCACGATGACGTGAACAAAATAATCTGGAGCCAGATGGCATGGAACCCCGGCAGACCGGTACGTGATGTTATGGTAGAATATGCACGCTTCTTTTTTGGTTCTGCCGTTGCGGAACCTGCAGCCGACGGCATCCTCGCTCTCGAGCGAAACTGGGTGGGTCCGATTGAAGAAAACGGGGGCATTACCGGCACTTACAATTTATGGAAGGAAATGGAAATGCAACATCCCGAACTGAAAACCAACTGGCGTTGGCAACTCCTGGTGATGCGGTCTAACTACGATTATTTCCTCAAAATCAGGAAAGCCTACGAACAGAACCTGGAGATGCAGGCAAACCAGGTATTGCTTAAGGCATCTAAAACAGGTGCCGGCAATGCCATGGCAAAGGCCCTTGAAATCGTTGAAAAAGCCGACAAAGAGCCCGTAACCGGTGAATTAAGGCAGAAAATCGTTGACTACTGCGCTGCACTGTTCCTCTCAGTAGGATTGCAGACCAGCGTGGAAAAATACAAGGCAAGCGGCGCTGAACGGGGAGCAATCCTCGATTTCATCGATTATCCGCTAAACAACCGCTGGTGGCTGGCCGATGAGTTCAAAAAAGTAGAGAAAATGGAGACTGAAAAAGAAAAAATCGAAAGACTGAAAGTAATTGCCACCTGGGAAAATCCCGGACCGGGCAGTTATTACGACAATGTTTCTGACATCTCCAAAAGCACGCATGTACTGACAGTTTCTGAGGATGCCACCGATGTGGCATGGTGGGAAGACGGAATGAGCCGCAAAAGGCTCTCCACTCAGCTTTTCCAGAACTTCCCGGTACTCAGGTATTATGACCTGGATCCTAACGGACGATACCTGGTTAGAGTCGCTGGCTTTGGTGAGGCGCTGCTTAGGGTGGATGGGGAAAGGATTGAACCTACCCTTTATAAGAAAGGATATGAAGAATTCAAGGAGTTCCCGCTGAATCCAAAGTACGTAAGTGACGGAAAAATTGACGTTACTTTCGACCAGCCGGAAGAATCTACACTCAACTGGCGGCAGAGATCAAAGGTTTCGGATGTGTGGCTGATAAAACTGAATAATAACAATTGAAAATAAGGTCTTTGGATTAACCTTCCTGTCACGATTTGAAAAATATAAAGCTGCCCGTACGGGTGGCTTTATTTCTTTCTGGCCGCCGGTTGCCCCTATTTGCAAATTTGCACATTTGCACATTTGCACATTCTTTCCCTACCGTTTCATCAAGTTGTTTATCAACCCTTCACACGCATCCTCGAGCAGATCTATCACCAGCTCGTAATCCCTCGTATCCCCGTAGTAAGGATCCGGAACGTAGCTGTTTTTATGGCGTGTGCAATAATCAGTCATTTTGGTGATCCTGGCCTTAAACATTCTCTTTGGGGCCATTCTACTGAGATCGGCGACATTTTGGTCATCCATAGCAATGATCATGTCAAATTGGTCAAAATCCCTTTCCGGATTGACGGGCCTGGAGATGGAGGTCAGATCGTAACCTCGCCGCCGGGCAACCTTTTTCATTTGTGGATAAGCACCTTCGCCCGCATGGTTACCGATAGTACCTGCCGAATCGCAGGAGACAACCTCTTCAAGTCCGAATTTGTCGATTAAACTGGTAAAAACCCCCTCGGCAGCTGGTGAACGGCAGATATTGCCCAGGCAAACAAATAATATTTCCATGGCTATTGTTAAAAAAACTGAACAAAGAAAAGAATAAAATATCTTTTGCATCCCATTTTGTACTTTAGCCGTATAAATAGGAAAATGATTTCTTCAGATCAATCAAAGACAATGATCAGTTTCAAATTTTAATGAATGTAAATCAGAAACCATGAGTCTTATAGGAAATGTTATCTGGATAATTTTTGGAGGCTTGCTTGCCTGCCTTGGATACATCTGGGGCGGATTGGTGCTTTGCCTTACCATCATCGGCATACCCTGGGGTATGCAGTGTTTTAAAATTGGAATTGCCACCCTGGCCCCATTCGGGAAATCTGTCCGGTCTAATGGCGGGTCCATACCGGTAATTTCCTTCCTACTCAATATTATCTGGCTTGTATTTGCCGGTTTCTGGATTGCCCTGTCACATCTTTTCTTTGGTGTTATTCTGTGTATCACCATTATAGGTATTCCATTCGGAATCCAGCATTTCAAGTTAATGCGCCTGAGCCTCTATCCGTTCGGTTATGACCTGATGTAAAGAAAGGTATTGGCGAAATTTTAAACACAATGATACCTGGATATATTTTGAAATAGAAAAGGGAACGAACGAAGAAAAATACCGGTCAATGCTGGTCAGGCATGGACATTTTCAAAATTCATAATCATAACTCTGAATTCTTTAATGAACCTCGACATAATTACCATAGGAGATGAAATACTGATTGGCCAGATCGTAGATACCAATTCTGCCTGGATGGCACAAAAATTAAACGATGAAGGCATCAATGTCCGGCAGATTATCAGCATCTCCGACGATCCTGAACACATCACCGAAACTTTCAAGGAATCCTCCAAAAAAGTTGACCTCGTAATCGTAACTGGGGGATTGGGCCCCACCAAAGACGACAAAACCAAAGACACCATTTGTGGGTATTTCAATACCAGGCTGGAACTCAACACTGATGTACTTCATAATGTGGAGGAGCTCCTCTCAAAAAGGGGAATTACGATTAACAGCCTGAATCACAACCAGGCACTTGTTCCGGTTGGCAGCACTGTATTCAGGAACAAGCTTGGAACGGCCCCGGGATTGTTGCTGAAAAAGGAGAATTGTCATTTCATTTTTTTACCGGGGGTTCCGTTCGAAATGAAATACCTCATGGAGTTTGAGATTTTGCCTTACCTGAGAAAAAATTTCCAGGCATCGACCATATTTCACCGGACTGTACTGACACAGGGAATTCCGGAATCCATGCTGGCCGAAAAAATCTCTGACTGGGAAGATGAATTGCCTGTTTATATCAAACTGGCCTATCTGCCCAGCCCTACCGGTGTCCGGCTCCGACTCTCGGCGCGCGGCCATGATCAGTCAGTGATGGAAGCAGAGGTTGGACACCAGGTACGTCTGCTGCAAAAAATCATTCAACCCAATATCTATGGGTACGACGATGATTCCCCGGCAGGAAGCATTGGAAAACTCCTGGCAGAAAGAAATAAAACGATATCTACGGCCGAGAGTTGCACAGGAGGTGCCATTGCAAAGCTTTTCACCGCTAACCCCGGAAGTTCAGCCTATTTTAAAGGCTCCGTCGTTGCATATTCGAACGATATTAAAATACGCCTCCTGGAGGTGGATGAACACCTGATTGAAGCTCACGGTGCCGTAAGCTGTGAAGTGGTGGAGGCAATGGCTCAGAATGCATGCAGGATACTTGGCACTGACTTTGCCATTGCCTCATCTGGAATTGCAGGACCGGACGGTGGAACAGTTTTAAAACCTGCAGGTACTGTCTGGATAGCAGTAGCTCACAAAGAAAAAGTTCTGTCCCAGCTTTATAATTTCGGAAACGACCGCGAGCGGACCATCGCCAGAACCGGCCAGACCGCCATGTTTATGCTGAGAAAATTAATAATGTCCCTTTAAACCAATACCATACAATGAACACAAAAAAGATAGGTTTGATTGCGGCTGCTGTATTGGCAACCGTGCTTTTGGCCATGATAACGTTGCCTGTGATCTTTAAAGGCAGCATTGTTACGAAAATTAAGCTGATGGCCAACGAATCCATGATGGCAAAACTGGATTTCAATGAGGTGGATATTTCACTCTTCAGAAGCTTTCCCCAACTCGACATCAGACTTAAGGAGCTGACCATCAATGGCGTGAATGAATTCGAAGGAAAAACTCTGCTGAGGGTTGAAACATTGTCAACATCTGTATCCATATCCTCTTTGTGGAAAAGTGATGGAATGAACATTTCAGAGATACTTGTAAAGAATTCGCAGGTCAATTTTATCGTTAATCCAGAGGGTAAGGCAAACTGGGATATCACCAAAACAAAGGCTCAGGATCCGGCCGCGGAGGCAGAAAGCCCGATGAAGATTAATCTCAGCAGGATCGAACTGTTCAATACTGCCTTATCGTACCGCGATGATCAGTCGAAGCTGTTGGCGGGATTCAGGGATGGCCATTTTTTGCTCTCCGGTTTCCTGAAAGGCAATGACAGCAAACTGAATTTTAACGGCAAGGCAGATAGTATCAGTTTAAATTATGAAGGCAGTCAGCTCGTAAGCGGAATGCTTGTTAGCGGAGAGGGTGAACTGCAAGCCAATTTCGATCAAATGAGCTTCAGGTTCCTGAACAATAAATTCATTGTTAACAAGTTACCACTTGAATTACAGGGGACATTCGTGATGAACGAGAAGTCTGATTTGTATGATCTTACTTTTGAATCAAAAGGATGCACGCTGGAAGAGTTGGTGGGTTTTCTGCCGCAAGCGCAACAAAATAAGCTGAAATCTACCGAAAAGAGCGGAACCTTATCTTTCG
Organism: uncultured Tangfeifania sp.; assembly: GCA_964506325.1. Lineage (GTDB taxonomy): Bacteria > Bacteroidota > Bacteroidia > Bacteroidales > Prolixibacteraceae > CAINVV01. The sequence goes on along the minus strand of CAZDLO010000072.1, from coordinate 3,684 downwards.
CGGGATCTGTCAAGGGCATATATTCCGACCAGACATACCCTGCTATCCAGGCCAGCCTTAAGCTGGCCGACGGCAGGATAAAATATCCCTCTCTGCCCAATGATATAAGCAGGATGGCCATGGACGCAACCTTATCCAAACCGGAGGGAACCATGGATTCGCTGAAAATTTCCGTAAGAAAGTTCGAAGCCTATTTTGCCGGTCATCCGGTCATTGGTAATCTGACAGTTACCACACCTGTCAGTAATCCTTTCCTTGCAGGCGACCTCGTTGGTGAGATAGATTTTTCCACGTTGAAAAATACTTTACCTGTTGACTCCATGGAACTGGGAGGAATGATTAGTGGCAATATTCATTTCAACGGACCAGTTTCGGCCATTGAAAAAAGTGAATACGACCTGTTCCGGACCAGTGGAAATCTTACCCTGAGCAATTTTTCCTACCGGTCTCCCGCCTTCCCCGAAACTTTGGGAATTCAGTCGGCTGGTTTCGTTTTCAATTCAAAGGAGGTGGCCATCTCATCCCTGAAAGGGAAATTGGGGATGAGCGATTTCACCGTAGATGGTTCCCTGTCAGATTACTGGGCCTACCTGCTAAAAAACGGGACCATCCATGGAAACATCAGGGTAAAATCCTCACAGCTGGATGTAACACAACTGATGAACGGGGGCACTCAGTCCGGAGATTCTGTAACCCACAGCGATCCCTATGTCATACCTGCAGGAATCGATATGACCATCCAGGCAGATGTTGACAGGATGTTGTACAACCGGATGGAGATCAGGGGAACCACCGGCAAACTCATTGTCCGGGACCAGAAACTGAACCTGGATCAGCTTTCCATGAACCTTTTAAAAGGCAAAATGGTCTTATCCGGAGAATATGCAGCCAAAGAAAAATTGCCTGCCAATTTCAACTTCAAAATCGACATGAAAGATTTTGATCTGCCTGCTGCATACCAGTCTGTCGGGATGGTCCGTCATTTCCTTCCTTTTGCTGCCAACAGCAAGGGAACATTTTTTACAGGGATGACACTCAACGGAACCCTCGGGAAGGATTACGCTCCCAATTTCGCCGATTTAAACGGCAATGGCATGGTATCCCTGAAAAACCTGGAACTGGTCGGAAACAGCATGTTTGCGGAGATTGGCAACTATTTTCGGAAAGATCTTTTCACAAACGTCAAAGTCAGTGATTTTGCAAGCAACATTTCCATTACCAACGGGGCACTGTCCATCTCCCCCTTCACAACCAGGATCGCCAACCAGGAGGTTACTGTCTCAGGGAACCAGAGTCTGGCCCTGGATCTGAACTACAAACTCCGGTTCAATGTGAACAAGAGTGACTTAAGTCCCGATGTATCCGGGTTGATTGGTTTTGTTCCGGGAACTGAAAACATCAGCAAATTGCCAGTTACCATTAACCTGGGAGGAAAAATTGTCAAACCGGATGTGAAGGTAGATCTCTCGGAAGCCAAGGAACTGGTAGCCAAGGAATTCAATAAAAAGGCAAAATCAACTTTACAGGATGCTGCCAAGAAGCTGGGACTGGATAATCTTTTCCGGTAGGCTTTTTCATCTTCTCCATCTACGTGTTAACATTCAGACAATTGTCCGGAAATATGGGATAGAACTGAACTGGTTGCCAGATCAGTTCTGAAATATACAGATCTGTTCCTGGTTCTGCCGGTGGATGTTCACAGGGGTTTAAGGTTACCAGGACCGGGAGGGGCACTGAAGCTTAAAATACCGGCCCGGATCATGTCACCACAATATTTGGATGGCTGCGAAAGTCCACCGGGGCCAACCTGTCCGGCCTTTCCCTCCTGCAGGATTGCCTGGCATGAGCAGTAACGTTGTCCGGGCTGAAAAGAAATCGTACCTTTGTAATTATTTTTAAAAACTAATACTGATAGAGAAAGCAAAATTATGAAGATTGCCTTAATCGGATACGGTAGAATGGGAAAAGAGATTGAGCAGATTGCGGTAAGTCGCGGTCACTCAGTCGTACTTAAAATAGATGTGAACAATATTCACGACCTTACCGTAGATAACCTCCGGCTGGCAGATGTGGCCATTGAATTCACTATTCCTTCGACTGCTATCGGAAACTACAGCATTTGCTTTGATGCAGGCATTCCGGTTGTCAGCGGAACGACGGGATGGCTCAGTCAAAAAGCCGAAGTCGAAATAGAGTGCCTTTCTAAAAATGGTTGTTTCTTTTATGCCTCAAATTTTAGCCTGGGAGTAAATCTCTTCTTTGAGTTAAACAAAAAACTGGCCGGGATGATGAAAAGGTTTGATCAGTACGATGTTTCGATGACTGAGATTCACCACACACTGAAACTGGATGCCCCCAGCGGCACTGCCATTACCCTTGCAGAAGGCATCATCGCTGAAAACGGATCGAAAAAATCCTGGACAATCGATCAGCCCATGGATAAATCCGAACTTCATATCAAGCCCGTAAGAAAAGATCCATACCCGGGGTTGCACAGCATAAAATATGATTCCGAGGTAGATTTCATTGAGATTACTCACAATGCCTACAGCAGGAAAGGGTTTGCCCTGGGAGCCGTAATGGCCGCAGAATTCTGTGACGGGAAAAAAGGGATCCTCAGTATGTCAGATTTGTTAAAATTTTAAGTAAAAGTATATGTTTAAAGACGTTTCGAGAAGCCAATGGATTCAATTTGGCATTATTGGAGGCTTGTATCTCCTGTGGGTAATATGGCTCCTGAATTTTTGGTGGTTGATTGGATTGGGTGTCATATTTGATATGTACATCACGGGGAAAGTTCACTGGACTTTCTGGAAAAAGAAAAATCCGCATGAGGGAAGGCAGACAAAGTTTGTTGAATGGGTCGATGCCATAATTTTCGCCGTGATTGCAGCAACATTTATCCGGTTGTTTTTCATTGAAGCATATACCATCCCTACCTCTTCCATGGAGAAATCAATGATGGTAGGTGATTACCTTTTTGTCAGCAAAACTGCTTATGGGCCAAAGCTTCCCAATACACCTGTGGCATTCCCGTTTGTACACCACACCATGCCGTTTACAGCATCCACACGCTCTTTCTCGGAGATTATCCACAATGATTTCAAGAGGTTGGGCGGATTTGGAAAAGTGAAGAACGATGATGTTGTCGTTTTCAATTTTCCGGAAGGAGACTCTGTTGCAACCAACCAGCAGGATAGAAGCTATTATGAAATGGTCAGAAGTTACGGCAGGGAGCGTGTGCAGACCGACAAACGTACTTTTGGTGATGTCATTTACCGCCCTGTCGACAAAAGGGAAAATTACATCAAACGATGTATAGCCATCCCGGGAGATTCTTTAAAGCTCGTGAACGGCCTTGCCTATGTCAACAACAAACCTCAGAAGGATATTCCCGGGATACAATACAAATACCTGGTGACAATTCAGGGAAATTCTCTCAATTCCAATGCCATGGAAAAGTTGGGAATCGGTCCCGAAGACATAGAGGGTTCAGGATCCAAAATGATCATTTCGCTTACATCTGAGCAGGTAGCTAAAATGGACGGCATGAAATTCATCCTCTCCAAAGAGAGAATTACCTGGCCAAAAGAAGACCGCGACCCCAATATCTTCCCAAGTAGCGACCAGTATTCATGGAGTCTTGACAATTTCGGCCCGGTTTGGGTTCCGAAAAAGGGAACC
>CAZDLO010000071.1:0-17246 GCA_964506325.1 uncultured Tangfeifania sp. | reverse complement strand
GGTTCAAACCAGAGCGCAAGGTAAAGGTAAGAGGTTTGCTAAGTTTCCAGTCCAATTGAACTTTTCCAAAGAAAACATCCTTGGCATAAGTCCTGATAATATTTTCTGCTGCAAAATAAGGTCCGTTTTTTCCAATAGCTGTATCAAATCCGCTGCTGTTAACCCTGCTCAAACGGGGCTCGCCCGGGTTGGTCAGGTACGGTGTATTCTGATATGTTCCGGTCCAGTCGGTCAACCAGGTGTTGGCTTCTCTCCACTCAGACATTAGTGGCATGTTGATTGGCATGGACATGGCATGAGCAAGCGGGTTATCTTCACGTTTACCATACACGTGCGATTGGTTGGGAACAAAAGTACGGGCATAGGATGCCTGGGAAGAAACAGAGACTTTATCTGTAATTTTATAGCTTGCGTCAAAAGATATGTTATTACGGATTGTTTTGTTCGAAGGAACAACACCGTTGTAAGTCATGTTTCCATAGTTCAACCTGTAATTACCCTTGTCGTAGTTACCGGTAACACCGATATTGTTGTCGTACATCACACCGGTCTCCAGGAATGCCTTCAAAGGATCCTGATCGCCACGAGCCTGAAGAATAGAATTCTCCCATTTTTGTGTCAGAATATTCCAGCGAGGCACGGCTACATTGTTATTTTTGGTATCATTCACAGCCCATCCCAAACCTTTTTTGTCGTCTGTCATGAATTCACCTTCTTCACCACCCTGGAAGAATGACCTCTGTACCGGTGGAGAACTATACGCCTGGTCAAAAGAAATCGAGCTGTTGATCGCAACACCTACACCTTTTTTGGCTTTGGCACCGGATTTGGTGGTTATCAAAATAACACCGTTACCTGCGGAGGATCCGTAAAGAGCAGCTGCAGAGGCACCTTTCAGAATTGAAATACTTTCAATATCCTCCGGGTTAATGGATGACATGTAGTTACCAACGTCGATACCGGCAGATGTACCAACATTGTTGGTACTGACCGGGACACCGTTCAATACAATCAGAGGTTGTGTTTCATTGTTGATGTTACCACTTGTTCCTTTCATAATACCGGCGAGTGAAGTAGCACCACGAATGTTGAACATCACCGAAGAAGTTGGTGAGGAGGTAAGGCTGTTCATCTGAACACCGGTTACTTTTCCTTCGAGTGACTTCAAAGCATTGGATGTACCACCGGCTTCAAGCTGGTCAGCATTAACAGAAGAAATGTTGTAACCCAATGCCTTCTTTTCCTTTTTCATACCAAGCGCCGTAACAACGACCTCTTCAACACCGATTGCTGAAGGTATCAATTGTACATTGAAGGTTTTGTTGGCACCAACATTAACTTCCATGCTGTTCATCCCGACAAACGAAACGACAAGCCTGGCGTTGGCTGGAACAGAAAGATTGAATTTACCATTGACGTCAGTAATAACTCCCTGCGTTGTTCCTTTGACAACAACACTCGCACCGGGTAATGGAGCCCCGGTTTCATCTTTTACCGTACCGGTAATAGAATTTTGTGCCATCAAACTGTTCGCCACGAGGACAAACAAGCACATCAAAACCATTCTTACGATTTTTTTAGACATGTGATGTTAAAATATTAGTTAATAGATGTTAAAAACACGGCGAAAATATAAATTATTTTCACATTTTTTAAATTAAAAAATTAAACATTTTTGATCGTCGGCAAATTTAAATGTTAACTCACCGTTAAACTGATTAAATATAGACTATTTATACAGATATTTTAACACATAGGTACATAAATTCATACACATCAACAAAATTATAATCATTATAATTTAAATAAAATTAAGGAATAGTTATTCCACGCAAGAAAAAATTCAGGTAGATTATTCAAGGAGAACTGTTTAGGAATTTTGGCAGGCACTGAAAAAAAATATGCCTGAAATACATTTAAAGGTATTTCAGGCATTTCCATATATTTTTTACAGTTGTTATTTCATTGAGGACTGCTCAAATGGCTTCGGTTTGAACAAATTGTAAAAGAAAGAACGTGTATTTTGTTCCGGTGATTGTGTTCTTCCATTGAGAATGAATTTTCCGGCAGCAATATTGGACTGTCTTACTTCCTTGATTATCTCCTGCTTACGCTTTGTTATGACTGAATCAGCCCTGGGAGACCAGAAAGTCATGCTGACAAGTTTTTCATATGCGTTCTTGTGTTGACCCAGCAGCCATTCATATACACTCTGCTCAGCATAGACGTGATGGATATCATGGCCCTCCCCTTTCAATACAGAAAACTTTGGACGGGACCCTTTGTCCTGCATTGCAGCCACCATTTCACTTGACCGGTTCAGCCGTACTTTTTTATCCTTTTCACCATGGAAAACCCAGGTCGGCAAATCACCGATAGATGCGGCCATATCAGGCCTTCCACCTCCACACAAAGGCATAATTGCGGCAAAATACTGTGGATACCGTGATGCCAGGCTCCAGGTACCGAAACCGCCAAGACTCATTCCGGTAAGATACACCCGCGAAGGATCGACATTATATTTGGCCAGGATCTCCCTGTAAAATGATTCAAACCAGTCGCCATACACCCAGTTTCGGTTAGATGGACACTGGGGGGATATTACGATGGCATCTACCTGCATGCCTCGGTCGAGGTAAAACGGGGGACCATACCTTTTGACCCTCTCCAGATTGTTGCCTTTGCAGGAACTTCCGTGAAGATATATAATCAAAGGCCACTCTTTTCCAATAGACCCCTGGTATCCGTTTGGGAGGTATGCCAGGTAGGGATAGGTCTTTGATTTCTGTTTAACCTGCTGTGGGCTTGACCCGAAAATGTTTCCTTCAAAGAGAAGCAAACAAATCAGAACCAAAGTCAACATTTTTACAGTCATGCTATCAATATTTAAATGCAAAGTCCGGCAAAAATAATCATAATACTTAAAAATTCCTCCACCAAAACACTTTTTAACGTTCTGTAACGTTTTCATTATGAATCCAATTAATAATTGAATTCTACTCAATTTTACATAAACATCTGATATTGAGGCAGTATTTTGGAATATTAAACTTTGATCAAACCTTTTGCCAAAAGGAGATTTTTCATTTCAATCTGCGTTTCGAGTGCAGCTTCACGAGCCCTAACATCAAAATCAATTCCGTCAGATGCATAGATAATTGCCCTGGAAGAGTTAACCAAAAGGCCGCATTGGTCATTCATCCCATAATAGGCCACTTCACTCAGACTGCCTCCCTGGGCACCAACTCCAGGCACGAGAAGGAAATGCTCCGGGACAATTTCCCTGATTCCCTTCAGCTCTTCCGCTTTGGTAGCCCCGACAACATACATCATTTTTTCCGCATCGGCCCAAAGCTGGGAAGTCCGCAACACTTTCTGAAAAAGTTTTTCCCCGTTACCATCGGCCATAAACTGGAAATCGCCGGCACCTTTGTTGGAAGTAAGGGCAAGAAGAATTACCCATTTATCCTCATAACCCAAAAATGGAGTTACAGAATCCTCCCCCATATACGGGGCAATAGTCACTGCATCGAAGTTATAGGTTTCGAAAAATGTACGTGCGTACATTGAGGAAGTATTGCCAATATCTCCGCGTTTGGCATCAGCAATGATAAAAATGTCAGGGTGCTTTTCACGAAGGTAGTGAACAGTCTTTCCCAGGCTGTTCCAACCCTCCAGTCCGTTTGATTCGTAAAATGCCAGGTTGGGCTTGTAGGCCACAGTATACGGTGCAGTCGCATCAATGATTTTCTGGTTGAAATAAAATATCGGATCAGAGGTGTCAAGCAAAAATTCCGGAATTTTTTTAATATCGGAATCCAGTCCTACACAAAGAAATGACTGCTTTTTCCTGATTTGCTCAAATAGCTCGGTTTTGTTCATAATTTGTACTTGTTTTTATAACTGCATTACCAATGCCAACTCATAATTCATAACTCATAACTCATAATTCATAATTCATAATTCCCTAAAGATCAGTTTCTTTCAGGCGCTCAGCATTCTCTTCAATCCGCAGCTTGTCAATAATTTCGCCTATGTCACCGTCTATGATGGCCGGAAGATTGTAGAGAGTTAGGCCGATCCTGTGGTCTGTTACACGCCCTTGCGGATAATTGTAGGTCCTGATTTTAGCGGAACGGTCGCCCGTCGAAACCATGGTTTTACGTTTGGAGGCAATTTCATCCAGGTATTTCTGATGCTCCATGTTGTAAATACGCGTTCTCAACTCCGACATGGCTTTGGCCAGGTTTTTGATCTGTGATTTTTCGTCCTGGCAGGTAACCACAATACCAGTCGGAATATGTGTCAGGCGGATGGCTGAATAGGTGGTGTTGACGCTCTGCCCCCCCGGACCTGAGGAACAGTAAGTGTCTTTCCTGATGTCACTATCTTTCAAATCAATATCGAACTCTTCGGCCTCGGGTAAGACAGCAACTGTGGATGCTGAAGTATGAACCCTGCCCTGGGTTTCTGTCTGTGGAACCCTCTGAACCCGGTGGACCCCTGACTCATATTTGAGTATTCCGTATACATCCTTCCCTGTAACTTTTGCCACAAGTTCCTTGTAGCCTCCGGAAGAGCCTTCTGAAAAATTGGTCACCTCCAGTTTCCAGCTCATCCTGTCACAAAATTTGGAATACATCCTGAACAGGTCTCCGGCGAAAATAGCTGCCTCGTCACCCCCTGTCCCACCCCTGATCTCAAGAATGGCATTTTTGCTGTCTTCAGGATCTGCCGGCACCAGTAACATTTTTATATCATCTTCAAACGCGGTAACCTTCTGGGATCCTTCCTCCATCTCCTCACGGGCCATTTCACGAAGATCCTCGTCAGTTTCGTTTTCCAGGATTTCCCTGGCATCGGCAATGTTCTGCAAATAATTTCTGTAGCGGGTAAAAGACTGTACCAGTGCATCCAGCTGCTTGTATTCCTGGTTGAGTTTGACATACCGCTTCATGTCCTTCATGATATCAGGATCTGATATCTGCTGACTTACCTCATCGAAGCGTATTTTTATTCCTTCGTATTTATCGAGCAATGAGTTTTCTGACATTATATTACTATGAATGATGTTTGAATTTTGAAAAAGATTGGTAAAGAAAGGTGCCCCTTTTGAAAGAAGCTAATATTCAAAGGTACCGAACTGGCTGTTTATAGTTACCTTCTTACCGTTGAAGGCTTCCACATGTCCAATGATTTTTGCCTCAATGCTGAATGAACCGGCTATACTGATGATCTCCTCAGCGACTTCGGCATCCACGTAGAGTTCCATCCTGTGACCCATATTGAATACCTTGTACATTTCGTGCCACTCGGTCTTGCTTTCCTGCTGGATAATCCTGAAAAGCTCAGGGATTTCAAAAAGCTGATCCTTAACAACATGAACATTATCAACAAAATGAAGTACTTTGGTTTGGGCTCCACCAGAACAATGGATGATACCATAAATGTTTTTGCGGCAGGATTCGAGCACTTGTTTTATCACAGGTGCATAGGTCCGGGTTGGTGAAAGCACCATTTTCCCGGCATCCATTCCGATGCCATCAACAAAATCTGTCAGGTGCAAGCTGCCGGAATAAACAAGTTCTTCAGGCAAGGATGGGTCGAAGCTTTCAGGGTATTTATCAGCCAGAATACGGGCAAAAACATCATGCCTGGCAGAAGTCAGTCCGTTGCTGCCCATTCCACCATTGTATTCTTTTTCATAGGAGGCTTTGCCAAAAGAAGCAAGCCCAACAATCACGTTACCCGGTTTGATCTGATCGGCAGAAATCACATCCGATCTCTTCATCCTGCAGGTTACCGTTGAATCTACAATGACAGTTCTGACAAGGTCTCCAACATCGGCTGTTTCGCCTCCTGTCGGATAAATGGTAATTCCAAGATCCTGCATTTCGCGGCAAAACTCCTCCGTTCCTTGAATAATAGCTGTAATAACCTCACCGGGAATCAACTGCTTGTTTCTGCCGATTGTTGAAGAGAGCAGAATGTTTTCAACAGCACCCAGGCAGATCAGATCGTCAAGGTTCATCACGATGGCATCCTGGGCAATTCCCTTCCAGACAGAAAGGTCGCCCGTCTCTTTCCAGTACATATAAGCCAGTGATGATTTGGTTCCTGCCCCGTCGGCATGCATGATGTTACAATAGAGCGGATCGCCACCCAGGATATCTGGCACAACTTTACAAAAAGCCTTGGGATACAGACCCTTGTCAATGTTTTTAATGGCCTCGTGCACATCTTCCTTCGATGCGGAAACGCCACGCAGGATATATCTCTGATTGCTGTTCATTGCGATGGCAAAAGTAAGAACTTTTTCTCAAATGAACCAGACGGCGGGCCAAAGGGTTTATTCCTTATACTTCTCGCGATATTCAGACGAGGTAACCTTAAATTCAGTCCGTCGGTTGAGCTGATGACAGATGTTCCTTTCTTCTTCTTTCTTTAGTCCTTCGATGAACTGACAACCGAGAATCTGCCCCTTCTTGAGGAACGGGTTGGTTCTTGCCATTTTTGCATCAACAGTTTTGGAATTTTTCTCACCGTAGCCTTTGGGTTGAAGCCTTCCCGGCTGTATTCCGCCGGAAATCAGGTAATCGACCACTGACTGGGCACGTTTCTGTGACAATATCAGATTATCCGCATCGTTGCCGATGCAATCCGTATGCGCCATCAATTCAATGGCCACAGTGGGATTTTCCTTCAGGAGGGAAACGAGTGTATCCAGTGCAGATCTTGATTCAGGCAGAAGATCCCATTTCCCGAATTCATAAAAAATATTGTCGACATTTATTGGCTGATCAACAGGTGTCAATTCCATCTTCACGGAAAAATTCCTTCCTTCATCCATGCCAATGGTTGAAACAGAGGCTTTTGCATTCAGGAACCCTTTTTTAAAAGCTGTAACAAGATATTCAACACCGGGCTTCAATTTAAACTTAAACGCTGCATTTTCAGATTTCAACCGCAACATGGTGCCATCAGTTCCAATAAGTCGCACCGCAACACCGTCCACCATGTCACCCGTCTCCCTGTTGTAGATTTTCCCTTCCACACCGTACGTTTTAGGCGGCAATACAAAGGAGTAAATATCATCTCCCCTGCTTCCTTCCCGGAAGCTGGAAAAAAAGCCCCTTTCCTCTCCCGGATAAAAATAAATGGCAAAATCGTCGCCGGTAGAGTTGACAGGAGCACCCATGTTCAGCGTATTCCATTTGCCATTTTCATCCTGAACGGCTTTAAAAATATCCAGTCCGCCAAGCCCTACACGGGAATCGGAGGCAAAATAGAGTTCTCCGTTGTCCCGGACAAAAGGAAACATTTCATTTCCTGGAGTATTTATCTGCGGACCAAGGTTTTGTGGTTCGCCCCACTGGCTATCACCTTTCCTTTCAGCGGTCCAGATATCGTTGCCTCCAAATCCGCCGGGCCTGCCGGATACAAAAAATATTTTTTTTCCATCAGCTGAAACAGAGGGATGTGCGGACAGTAAGCTGTCACTGCCAATCGACAGCTTTACAGCATTGCTCCAGCTGCCACTTACAAGTGCTGATTCGAAGATACCTACCCTGGCATCGGCTCCCTTCACGCCAATTGCCCTGGTAAAATAGATTTTGTTTCCACTGTTGTCAAAGTTGGGTGCCCCTTCCTCATCTCCCGTATTAACCATGAAATTTTCCTCCAACCTTTTGGGAGGATCCCATCTCTTTTTTTCAGCATTGTATACCGAGCGGTAGATGTCTGAAAAGAATTCCCCGGTTACAGCGCTTTTCTTTTTCCCTGTCGCATCTTCACGGGTAGAGGTGAAAATAAGCTCGGTGGCTATCAGTCCGGGATGAACACATGCATAGTCGGACCAACGGGAATTGATTTCCTTGATATTCTCAATGATGTAAAGACTTTTGCTCTTCAACAGTTCATTGCCGGTATTACAGGAAATTATTCCATTCAAAGCCCTTTCATCACCCGGATTGGCATTTAGAAACTTCCTGTAATTCTTTATGGATTCCTCGTATTTGCCATTGGACCTGAGAACTTCTGCATAGCGCAACAGGATGGTCATATCATCGGGGTCTTTGTTGACAAAACCCTTAAAATAGCTCTCAGCCTGGCGGTACTGCCCTATCCGGTATAAAGATTCTGCTATTTTAAGCTGAATGGCCGCCTTATTCTCCTTGCCCTTTGTTTTACTGTATACCTTCCTGTAGGAAGTAATACACTGGTAATATTCCCCATTTTCATAAGAAGCTGCAGCCAGCCTTGTCTGGCGGGTTACAGTGCATCCCTCAAACAAAAAGAGGAATAAAATGAAAACGACAATGGATCCTGTCCAGTGGACCTTCATAATTATTAGGATCTGCGATTAATGGTTTACGGCTATCAGAACTCTTATATTAAGGCAATAAATGTAAGAATATCCGACAAATATAAATCAATTGGAACAGATATCTTAGGGAAAACGGTATCTTTGCAAAAACAAAAAATCAATTTATGTTACAAGCAGAGATTCATACAGCCAAAGGCATAATGAAAGTCAATTTCTACGAGAATGACACACCGGGAACAGTTGCAAATTTTGTAAAACTATCCAGGGATGGATTTTATGATGGCCTGACCTTTCACCGTGTCATCCCTGACTTCGTCATCCAGGGCGGTTGCCCTAAAGGAACAGGAATAGGCGGTCCGGGCTATACCATTAAATGCGAACTGGAGGGTGAAAACCAGTACCACGACCGTGGTGTCCTGTCGATGGCACATGCGGGAAGAAATACTGGCGGTTCTCAATTTTTTATCTGTCACAGCAGAAGCAATACCAAGCACCTGGATCGCCAGCATACTTGTTTTGGCAAGGTCTATGAAGGGTTGGAGGTAATTGATGCCATCCGGCAGGGAGATAAGATTGAAAAAATAGTGATAATCGAAGCCTGACAATTTTGGATTTTCGATGGAAGGAATATTTTGAAAGTGGCTGAAGGTAAATATTTGCTTTCAGCCCTTTTTTTTACACCTCCCTTCAATCCATGGTTCTATCTGACAATTGCAAAAAACCAAAATCCAACATTGAAGTGTCTTTCGTGATTTTAGACTAAATTTGCAGCCTAATTTAAAACAATGGGTTTAAAAGAAGAAATACTGCGTCGCAGAACATTTGGGATAGTAAGTCATCCGGATGCCGGAAAGACGACTCTGACTGAAAAACTGCTCCTTTTTGGCGGAGCCATACACGTTGCCGGGGCAGTGAAAAGCAACAAAATAAAAAAAGGTGCCACCTCTGATTTCATGGAAATTGAGAGACAGAGAGGAATTTCTGTGGCAACTTCTGTGATGGGCTTCGAATATGACGGCTACAAGGTCAATATCCTTGACACCCCCGGTCACCAGGATTTCCAGGAAGATACTTTCCGCACCCTCACTGCTGTGGATAGCGTAATTATAGTAATTGATGCTGCAAAGGGTGTTGAGCCTCAGACTGAAAAACTGATGAATGTTTGCCGGATGCGGAAAACCCCGGTGATAATTTTTATCAATAAAATGGACCGACCCTCCGGCGACACCTTTGATCTTCTGGACGATATAGAAAAACAACTGAGGATCACGGTCAGACCACTAAGCTGGCCAATCAACAATGGTCCTGAATTCAAGGGAGTCTACAATATCTTTGACAGCAGTCTCAGTCTATTCAATCCAAGCATAACTGATATTGAAAAGGGAATCAGGTTTGAAAACCTGAACGACCCAAACCTGGATAAACTCATTGGTAACGACGCAGTTATACTCCGTGAAGATCTGGAGATGGTAGAAGGGATTTATCCCGATTTTGACCATTACCATTACCTGGACGGTGAACTGGCCCCTGTGTTTTTTGGCAGTGCCCTGTACAATTTCGGAGTAAAAGAGCTGCTCGACACTTTTGTTAAACTTGCCCCTTCCCCACGACCGAAGAAGGCAGAAGAAAGACTTGTACATCCTGATGAAGATACATTTACAGGATTTGTATTTAAAATTCATGCCAATATCGATCCCAACCACCGAAGCAGGATTGCATTTGTAAAAATATGTTCAGGCACGTTTGAGCGCAACAAAAATTACAGGCATATCCGTTTGGGTAAAACTTTTAAATATTCAAGTCCGACAGCCTTTATGGCTGATAAAAAGGAGGTGATAGAAAATGCCTTCCCTGGTGATATCATAGGATTACCCGACACCGGCAATTTTGTTATCGGAGACACAGTAACCGAAGGTGAAATATTGCATTACAAGGGAATACCTTCCTTCTCGCCTGAAATATTCCGGTACATCGAGAATGCTGATCCCATGCGATCGAAGCAGCTTGCCAAAGGGGTGGATCAGCTGATGGATGAAGGTGTTGCCCAGCTGTTCACCAGCTCGCTCAATGGCCGTAGAATCATCGGAACTGTTGGTGCGCTACAGTTTGAAGTTATCGAATACCGGCTTGAACATGAATACAATGCGAAATGCCGTTGGGAATCCATCTCGCTTTACAAGGCATGCTGGATCCAGAGCGACGATAAAGCCACTCTCGTGGATTTCAAGAAACGGAAATACAATAAAATGGCTACAGACAAGCAGGGGCGTGATGTTTTCCTAGCGGATTCCTCCTTTATACTTGATATGGCGCAACGTGATTTCCCAAAAATAAAATTTCACTTCACGTCGGAATTCTGACCGAACAAACCTGAAGCAAAACTCCTGAGAATGAGAAAATATATACTTGCAACATTTTTGGCAATGCTCCTGGTTCCTGCTTTTTCCCAAACGAAGGAGAGTGAGATCGGGAGCATGGAAGAGGTGATTTACGGAAGAAAGGATGGAATGGCCCTCACCATGAATGTACTGACGCCAAAGGCAAAATCCAACAACCGCGGAATTATCCTTGCCATAAGTGCGGGAGTCAGATCCAATTTCGACATGGCGCTCGAATGGTCGGCCTCCATCGCTCAGCCCTATCTCATGAAGGGCTATACCGTTTTTGAAGTATGCCATGGCTCTGCCCCGAAATACAACAATATGGAAGTTGTATCTGATGTGCACCGGGCAGTCCGGTTTATCAGGTTTAATGCCGCAAAATACAACATAAATCCTGACAAACTGGGAATAACAGGTTTTTCATCAGGAGGTTACATCTCACTAATGATGGGAACAACCGGTTATGATGCGGATCCGGCTGCGAAGGATCCGGTCGACAGGATGTCGGGCAATGTGCAGGCAGTAGCATGTTTCTTTCCACCGACCGATTTCCTCAATTTTGGCCGGCAAGGCAAGGTTTCAATGGGCACCGACTTACTTTCAGACTACAGGGCTGCCTTCGAATTCAAGACCTGGAACAAGGAGACCAAACATTTCGAAATCATTACAGACAAGGACAAACTGCTGGAAATTGGACGTGAAATCTCTCCAATCAATCTGATTACTTCAAAGACGGCCCCCACATTGATCGCACATGGCGACATGGATGAGCTGATTCCCCTTCAGCAATCAACATCCTTGATTCAAAAAATGAAAGAAATGAATGTTCCGTGTGAACTGATGATCAAACAAGGTGGTACTCATAAGTTATGGCCTGATGTCACGGTTTATCTCATTGCATTCACTGAATGGTTCGACAAATACCTTCAATAGGTTGGCCAATACCCGGAAAATGAATGTACCCGTTTATGCCGGAAGAAGCAAAAGCCTGCAACGGTGGCAGAGGCTGTGGGTTTTTTGGTCAATATCTTCCACGTAAGTACTTGATCTCATTACACAAAGGGAATCATGACAATGGATCAGTCCAAAACAATGACCCAGTTCATGAATCACCTCTTTTCTGAACCGTTCCACGAGTATTTCCTCATTTCTCCTTAACCCGTAACGTTCGTTTCTAAGCCTGAAGACAGAAGCGATACCGGCTCTTCCGTTCAGGTATGCCTGACCAAAAATGTAAGTTAAAATCGGTATGTAAAGATCCACATCGAATAACCCGATGATCTTCTCCGAATCCGAGGAATATTTTGTGTCGACCTCCTTTAAAAGACTGAAACCATTGTACTGTCTCCTGGATGGATCGTAAAATTCACTCAGGTCAAGATGTCCGGTCCTTGTCCTTACAGGAAGTGAAAATTCGCGCTCAACATCCTGAACAATCATTTTAAGAAGATCTTTCTCAAAATGCCCAAACGACATCAAAATGATCTGTTCCGGACTCATTCACTGAAAACTTTGGATGGAATTTTGAACATTGATAACCAAAAACCCTGGAAGCATTTTTAAGGCAGTGCTGTTGACATTTTGGATGCAAAATATTCAGACTGACATTTAAAGTTTCACTATGACTTTAAATGTCAAACATTTACATCCAAAAATTATCCCTTGTTTGGTTTTAGATCGTATTTTTTGATTTTATTGTAAAGTGTCACCCTGTCAACTTTCAGGGCTTTGGCAGAGGCCGAAATATTCCAATCGTATTTATTGAGAATCTGAAAAATGTGCTTCCTTCCAAGATCATCAAGACTTTCAAAGGAGGGAATGGCTGCTTCCTTCCACAACGGAAGGTCTTTGACCCCAATTTTTTTCCCACTGCCTACGACGATAGCTCGTTCGATCATGTTCTCCAATTCCCTGATATTCCCCGGAAACGGATATTCTTCCAGGCGCTTCAGAGCAGAGGAATCAAGAGTCATTAGGGGTTTGTTCATTGAAACACAATACTTTTTAATAAAATGATCAACCAACAGGGGAATATCCTCAGTACGTTCCCTCAGCGGAGGAACATGAATGTTGACAACATTGAGCCTGTAAAACAGGTCTTCCCGAAAAGTACCTTTTTCCACCATATTTTTCAGGTCCCGGTTTGTCGCACAAATAACCCTGAAATCGGAACTTATTTCCTTATTGCCGCCAACCCTGACAAAACTCTTGCTTTCCAGCACCCGAAGAAGCTCGACCTGCATTTTAGGTGAGATTGTGGCAATCTCATCCAAAAAAATGGTCCCGCTGTCAGCCATTTCAAATCTTCCCTTGCGGTTGTAAACAGCTCCTGTAAATGCACCTTTTTCGTGTCCGAAAAGTTCACTCTCCAGAAGGCTTTCCGTCAAAGCACCACAATGGACGCTGACCATCGGGAAGAACCTTCGCGGCGAATTTCCATGTATAGCTCTGGCAACAAGCTCTTTACCAGTTCCGCTCTCCCCTGTAATGATGACAGAGGCACTTGAATTGGCAACACTCTCTATTTCGTGGAAAACCATTTGCATGGAGACGCTGTTTCCAACAATATCGCCGACATTTTCCAGGGAAACTACGCGGTCCTTCAGTATTTCATTTTCTTCAACCAGGGATATTTCCCTGGAGGCGTTACGGATCAAATGAGACAGATCGTCAGGATCAAACGGCTTTGTCACATAATCATAAGCACCATCCTTCAACGCCTGTACGGCGGTATCAACGGTAGCAAACGCGGTCATGATAATTACGATGGAATCTTTCCTCAGGGCCTTTATTCTCTTGAGCATTTCAAGCCCATCCATACCTGGCATTTTAATGTCTGCCAAAACAATATCAAAGATTTCGGCCTGGAGAATGGCCAATGCCTTCTTTGCATTTTCGGCACATTCAACCCTGTAACCGTCTTCAATAAACCAGTTGAACAAGGAATCCCTGACTGATTCTTCGTCGTCAACTATTAAGATAGATACTTTCTTCGCCATTTGATTTATATTTAATTCTTTGTCAATGTTAAGGTTATGGAAATCGTAGTTCCCTTACCTCTTTCCGACTTGACTTCAATTTTCCCCTTGTGATTCTGAACTATTCCATGGACTATCGCCAACCCTAATCCTATGCCGCTTACGTTCTCCTTGGTGGAGAAAAATGGTTCAAAAATATGTGGAATGTCTTCCTCTGAAATTCCAACTCCATTGTCTGAGATATCAATGCGGATATGGTTTTCATCCGGGTTGGAGGTTTTGAACAGCACTTCACCGTTCTCGGTAAGGGCTTCTGAGGCATTGACAAGTATTCCGATACATGCCTGCTTGATCTGGTTGGGACTGCAATAAATCACATCCGGCTTAGCTGAGAAATCACACAAAAAATTGACATTGGCAATTTTCATGGGATGAATCATCAGCTCAAAGGTTTCTGAGAGGATTTCATGCAGGTGTTTGGGTTCAAAACCATCCTGGTCCTTCCTCGAAAAATCAAGCAACCCTTTGACAATATCGCCGCAGCGTTTGGTTTCACTTTCGATCAACCTTAGATTTTTGAGCATCGATTCCTTTTTGGCGGACTCGATATCCTGGTTACCTAACTGCTTTTGGATCAGCTTGGAATAGATCAGAATCCCCGACAATGGATTGTTGATTTCATGTGCCACGGAAAGAGACAATTTGCCAAGTGAAGCAATTCTTTCGACGCTAATTAACTCCTTTTGGGCCTGGCCAAGCTCTTCAGACTTTTTCTGAACCTTGTATTCAAGCTGTTGTGACCAGTTATGCAGTTCATTGGTAGATGCCTGCAGGTTGTCAAGCATGTTGTTAAAAGCGTAGGATACCATTCTCATATCCGACAACTGGTGCGGCGTAATAACAAGCCTGGTGCTTCGGTCTCCCCTGGTAACCGCTTCACTGGCCTTTATGATGGCATTCAGCGGATTCCTGATTTTTTTCCTGGTAAAGAAAAAGAGGAACAGCAGCAGCAGGCCGGTAAGGAACGACGCGAGAAGATAGTAATTGGTGGTGGAGTCCTTCAGGGCAAGGTCCAGTCCGCCAAGAGGCATCTTGATGACCAGTGATCCCAGCACCTCCTCCTCCGGACTATGGGCATGGCAGGAACTTGTGGAACACGATTTTCTGTTCAAGATCGGTGACTTTATCAGCAAATGCCTGCAATTGTTGTTATTGTGGTTCATACTGCATTCGCTGTCAATGTCGATGATCCTGTAAGACTTCTCTTTGGCAGAGAACATCTCATTAAAGTTCGTGTGGCAGCTTATGCAATCGGGGTCGCTGTGATTGGTTGAATCATTGGCAATGGATGAATAGACCAGGTTATTCCGGCTATCGTACAAATTAACATCATCAATACCAGACATGGTGTTGATGACATCGAGGGTTCCCTGCAGGGATGTCCTGTCATTTTCGAGCATGGAGCGATACAGTGCACCCTGCACAATATACCCGATGTTGTTGCCATTCTCCTGGATGACAGATTTCATGTATTCCTCATTTACCGATCTGAATATCAGACCAAAAGACAAGAAAAGGAAGAAGGAGGAAATTACAATGGTAATTACTACCCTGCCATAAATCGAAGACCGGAATTTAACATATCCACTTATAAGCGGTCCACCGACAAAGGTTTCGTCGGACATTTTTTTACGCCATCCCATTGTACCAAAGAATTATGGATTTGTACTGACAGGCTAAGTTAATCGTAAAATTTTATAAAGCATTCAAATATTCAATTTTATTGTCTGAATATCAGCCAGGCAATTAACCGCATTTCAAAAATGAAGCGATGTGAAAGTCACACCGCTTCTAAAGTTACCAATTATTTCAGGAACTGTAAATATCCGGAACACGTGTCACTGACTGATTCAGAAATATTCAGGACCATACTCCTGTTTACCAATACTTTGGAAATGAGGATATTTTGATTTAACTCCCAGGAACCGATGCTGGAAATCCTGCCATACTTCACCAGGAAGCTCAGAAAGAGGGTGATCTATCAATTCGCCACCATCCTGTAAAACAACCATTGAAGGATCCTGCGCATACCGCTCAACAGAGGTGGCCAAAAAGTCCTTGAAGCGTTCAATTTCCTTTTCAGACCAGTTTGTTGCCTCTTCCGCCAAATAAAAAGAACTGGTTTCTGCGATCCATCTGGATGGTTTAACCCTGTAAATCCAGCCTTTCTGGTACGGATCCTCGTTTAACATTTCCTGATGTGTCAGCAACAAACTGTTGTTTTCGACTATTTCTCCGGATATGGGAGACGTAATTTTAAACGATTTCCCGTTGTGCTCAACGTCTGCCAGGTAGTCACCCTTTTGAATCAAATCGCCAGATTTCTTCAGCTTTGTGATCCTGACATCACCAGTGATGTGTACCAGGAAATCGTCCAATCCGACACGGGCTACTCCTCCTTTGTCGAGATGTGTCCAGGTATGGTTCTGACTGAAAAATATCCCCTGTGGAATTCTCAATGCATTGGCAGTAAGAGTTCCCAGCTTTCTTTGAATTTCTTTGGAAATTTTCACCTGCCTGTTAAGCAGAATCCAAAATGGAACAAGAATTAGGAAAAAGGAAATAATTACCAGATATTCAATTCCTTTCGTGTCAAAAATGTTGTGATAAGAAAATCCATCCATGGTATTTGATTTTAAGTATGTAAAATTGATTCTTTGAAGGTAAGCGTTTTAAACGATTCTTTCTTTACCTGATATTTTGTTGTGAATCACTTTCTTTTGCCCATTCGGGAGAATCCCTTAATACAGGCATTCTGCGGATAACCCACCTGAAAATCCAAATCTCTGTGAATATGACTGTTAGCGTAACAACGAACTCCATCCAGGAAGGCACATAATGAACCGGCAAGTCCCAATTGAAACCGATAACTGTTACATTCAACCTGTTAAGGATAACACCGGTCATGGTGAGGATGGCCGCAATTTTTATCAGCAGTTGGTTATTCCTGCGGTAGGCGTAAAAGAAAAGCAGCATGGGCAGAAGTACAAAGCCGATCATTTCCAGCAGGAACCAGTAGCCCATGGGGGTATTAAGGTATTCCCAGTTTTTGTCATGTATAAAGACGAGCAACTGTAGGAATAAGTAGGCGAACATGGCTCCGGCGCAGATCTTGGCGAGGCTGTGAACAATGCCCTCGTGAGCTTTGTGATCCTTCCCGCTAACCTGGTCAGAAAATACTTTGTGACTGATTGATCCTTCAAAGATTACCATGGATAATCCGGCGAAAACACTGGATACCAGGAATAATATCGGGATAAATTCCGAATACCATAGCGGATGGATTTTATCTTTTGCCATCAGGTAAAGTGCTCCTAGTCCGGACTGATGGAGCGTTGACAAGGTAATACCGAAAATTACAGCCCCAATCGTCATACCTTTCAGGATATTCCTTGCCCTGCGGCTACCTAGCCACTCTGCTATGGCTGGTGAAAATTCAATCAGTTCCGCGATCATATAAAGTAAAAAGTGCCAGGCAACCAGGAACAGTACTGAACTGGT
>CAZDLO010000070.1:0-17266 GCA_964506325.1 uncultured Tangfeifania sp. | reverse complement strand
GGGAGGTTTGTTTAGGAGATCCGGAAGGAATGTCAGAACAGATCCATTATGCGTGAACCCAGCAGCATCACCGACAGTAACACCATGATGGAGACTGTGGACCATCCGATGATATTGTTGAAAGGCTTGTTGACATACTCACCCATGATTTTCTTGTTGTTAACCAGCAGGATCATGCACACCAGGACTACCGGCAACAATATGCCGTTAATGACCTGGGACCAGAGTGAAATTGCGATCAAGGGAGCATTGGGAACAAGGATGATAGCGGCTGAAATTACCAGTATGGAGGTATAAAGCACATAAAATTCAGGTGCTTCATCCCATTTCTTATCTATTCCTGCCTCGAATCCAAAAGCTTCACATACGTAAAAGGCAGTGGCAAGCGGCAAAATCGTGGCAGAAAATATGGACGCTACGAAAAGCCCGAAGGCGAAAACCTGGGAGGCAAATTGTCCGGCAAGAGGTTTGAGTGCAAGGGCAGCATCTTTTGCTTCTTCTATCACGATTCCGTTCTGGTGCAAGGTGGAAGCGCATGCGACCATGATGAAGAAAGCCACAACTACCGTTGCAACTGTCCCAACTACAATATCGATCATGGTATATTTGTAGTTTTTCATTTTCAGCCCTTTCTCGATCACGGAGGATTGCATATAGAACTGCATCCAGGGGGCGATAGTGGTTCCAACAAGCCCGATCACCATGGCCAGGCTTGCTGAATTGACCGGAAAGTCAGGATGGACTATGCTGTGGCCGATTTCTGACCATTGCGGTTTTCCCAGGATAGCTGAGATGACATATGTAAGCAGGGAGACGCTGAATAACAGGAAGATTCTTTCGGCAATTTTGTAGGTTCCCTTGACAACCAATATCCAAACCATAAAACCAACGACAGGTACTGACACATACTTACTTACATGGAAAACCTCCATACTGCCGGCAACTCCGGCAAATTCCGTTGTTGTATTTCCAATATCCGCGATGAGCAGTCCGAGGAATATAAAGAAGGTGACCTTTACTCCGGCATTTTCCCGGATCAGATCTGCGAGTCCTTTGCCGGTAACGATCCCCATTCGTGCGTTCATCTCCTGTATGACAGTAAGGACCAGGAATGAAGGTATCAGGGTCCATATCAGGTTGTACCCGTAAACAGCACCTGCAACAGAATAGGTGGTTATTCCACCGGCATCATTGTCCACGCTGCCCGTGATAATTCCCGGACCAAGAATAGCCAGGAATATTCCGATTCTTTTGTAAAGCGACCTCCTCCTTAATTTATCCTTGAACATACCTGATCCCTCTATTTTTTATTCGTCCTTCTTTTGTTGACCAAATCTTCGATCACGTCGTGGATAACCACCATTCCTTCAAGTTGTTTGTTTTTGTTGATGACCGGGATTGCAAGGAGGTTATATTTGGAAACCAATTCGGCGACATCATCAATTTTCTGTTCATCGTACAAAAAGATGGGATCATCATTCATAAACGATGAAATCGGGGCAGTGGGGTCGGAGACTGCCAGATCCCTGAAGGAGAAGGTTGCGATTAGTTCATTGTCGCTGTTGATGACAAAAAATCCAAACATCGACTCTACCTCTGGTTGATTGGCTCTAAGGTCCTGAAATACAGCCTCTACTGTAGTGTTTTCCTCGTAGGCAAGAATCTCAGTTGTCATGATACTGCCCACTTCATAGTTTTCATATTCCAGAAGCTCGCGAACTTCGGAGGATGATTCCTCCTCCATTTCATTCAGAAGCAGTTCAGCTCTTTCGACCTCCAGTTCATCAAGGATATCCGCAGCCTCATTGGCAGGCATTTTTTCCAGTACATCAGCCATCTTCTCAACAGACATTCCCTCGATAATCTTTATCTGGGCTTTAGGTTCCATTTCTTCCAGAACGTCAGCGGCCATCTCTTCATCCAGAGAAAGAAAAACAGATTGCCTGGAACGGTTGTCCAGCTCTTCAATAATATCCGCAAGGTCGGAGGGGTGCAGCGTATTTAATTTCGAATAGGTGGATGTCAGCTTGATACTCAGGTTGGAGTAATCTATGGCCTCCATGTCATCCCATGAGATGAATTTTGAGGGAACATTCATTTTCAACATTGAAAACAGAAACTTGACCGGCTGCACTATTCCAATGCGCCGGAGCAATCCCTCTGCCCCGACGTCAACTGCAATGGCGTAAGTCACATTGTTGATGGTGGCAAGTCTTACATCATTGACCCTTACTACTTTGCGTCCGTTTAAATCCACGATCTGCTTGTCCATTACCAGGGCAGCCAGGGGAATGCTGGTCTCTTTCAGATGATCGGGAAGTTCTTCCAGCTTGTTGCACACAACATACAACTTCCTCTTCTTTTTCGATACCTCAAAATAGTCGAAGGAAAAATGATTGATTTTTTTATCTGCCTGGAGTGTAATACCATTAACGACAGGCCTTTCCGTGGTCTCTGTGCCAACAGAGGGGTCCGGACCTAGAAGCAGGTCTTTGACTGTACCGACATACTTCCTTTGAGGGTCAAAAACTTTGGCCCCTATAATACGGCTTAAAAAAAATGGGACTGTTGAAGTCATGCAAGCCTCCTTTGCTTTTGGTAGATTTAGCGCAGGAGATCGGATAAAGGCCGAACGTCCTGACTACATCAGGATAAATATTTTGTTTCTACTCGAGCCTTCTTCCATATTAATGGTTTCTGTTTTCAGCAGTGGCAAAAGTACAACAATCATCGATAAAAACAAACCAGATAAGGATTTCGGTTTCTGTTAGATTTTCACAATCTATCTTCCTTTGTGATAAACATAATGAAATAATTTTCGTTTAAATATGACATATTAACCATATAAAAGATAACGATATGAAGACATCTGAGAATGCGCTGAACTGGTTTGAAATCCCCGTTGTTGATATGGACAGGGCCATGAAGTTCTACGAGGAAATTTTCGACATCAAAATGAATTACCTTGAAATGGAAGGTCTGAAAATGGCTTCATTTATTGCAGACGATATGAACGGGAAAGTCTCAGGAGCCTTGGCGCAAAGCGAAATGCATGTTCCAAGCCAGGAGGGCGTGACGGTTTACCTGAATGGAAATCCTGATCTTGAAATTCCTCTTGCCAAAGTTGAAAGGGCAGGAGGAAAGGTTGTTATGTCAAAGACTTTTGTGAATGAGAGTGTTGGATATATGGCATTTTTCCTGGATACTGAAGGCAACAGAGTTGCGTTACATTCGAATAAGTAGCTGACAGATCGCAAAAAAGGGAGTGACATATCTCCACTCCCTTTTTATGCTTTGCAAAACAGGTTCTTATTTTTTCCGGAGCCAGAGCCCTTCCATTGCCTCAAGGGTTTTCCCCTTTGTCTCCGGAACCATTTTCCAGACAAAGATGAAGGAAAGCAGGCTCATGGCCCCGTAAAAGCAATAGGTCACGCCACCGCTGAATTCCATCATAGCAGGATATGTTGAGGAAATAAAATAATTTGCGGCCCATTGGGATGCCACAGCGATTGCGATGGCCTGTCCTCTTATCTTGTTTGGAAAGATCTCCGCAATAAGCACCCAGCATATTGGTCCCCAGGACATCATGAATGAGGCTGTGTAGATAATGATGAAAACAAGGGTGCTAATACCAATGACCTTCATAAATGAAAGAACCCCTATTGCCAGCATTCCCACTGCCATGCCTATCGAACCAATCATAAGCAATGGCTTCCTTCCGTATTTATCCACAGTAGCAATGGCTACTAAAGTAAATAAGACATTCACCAGTCCCATTACAACAGTTTGCAGCATGGATGCATCTTTCCCAGCCCCCATGCTTTCAAAAATCCGGGGGGCGTAATAGAGAGCCACATTAATACCTACAAATTGTTGAAAAACAGAAAGGAGAATTCCAATTACAATAACAGTCTTCCCAAAGGCAAATAGTTTTTCAGAGGCTGCCTCTACAGATATTTTTATATCGGCCATAATGAGTTTGGCCTGCTGAGCACCATTTATCCGGGTCAGTATCTGAAGCGCTTTGTTTTCATGGTTTTTAAGTGCCAGGTAGCGTGGTGTTTCAGGGACAAAGAAAAGCAAGATGCCAAAAATGCCTGCCGGCAACGCTTCGGAAGCAAACATCCATCTCCACCCGGTCTCATTGACGAAGTCTATACTTTGCCCACTGGCAATGCCATAATTGACAAAATAAACAACAAGCATTCCAAAAATGATGGCGAACTGGTTGATAGAGACAAGCCGGCCTCTGATGTCAGCAGGCGCCACTTCCCCGATATACATCGGGCAAATTGCTGATGCTATTCCAACACCTATACCTCCAATAATCCGATAAAAATTAAACATTAATAACAATCCCATTGTAGGTTCTCCACGATGGAAGAATAAAAACTCCGGAAACCCTGAACCTAATGCTGAGATGAAAAATAAAATAGCTGCCAGCATCAGAGACTTCTTTCTTCCTATTCCAGACGCGAGTAATCCTGAGGTCATACCACCGATAATACAACCAATCAAAGCACTTGAGATGGTCGCCCCGTGAGCCAGGGACCCGAGTCCGAGACTTGTAATCAGGTAAGCCTGCACAGATTTTTCGGCCCCTGATATTACCGCTGTGTCATAGCCAAAAAGGAGTCCCCCCAGTGTTGCCACCAGGGTAATCCCCATGATGTAAGCCAGGTTTCGATCCTTCATTACCAGATGTAACAGTTGATCAGTTGTTCCAGCATTTCCTGCTTTCCACTTACCAGTTTTGGTTCACCGTTTTCCCTGGCAACATTGTAAAGGGCAGTAAGATCCAGTTTACCGGCTTCGAATTCGGCTCCCTTGCCATTGTCATAGGAGGCATAGCGATTGGATCTCAATTTCAGATAATCAGAATCTTTCAAGAGTTGGTCAGCTATTACCAGCGATCGGGCAAAGACATCCATTCCGCTCACATGAGCAATAAATATATCCTCAAGGTCAGTTGAGTTACGGCGGGTTTTGGCGTCAAAATTGACACCTCCCGTTGTGAAACCGCCTGCCTGGATAATTTCGAGCATTGCTTCGGTGACCTCATAGATGTTGGTCGGGAATTCATCGGTGTCCCATCCGTTCTGGTAGTCTCCCTTGTTGGCATCAATAGAACCAAGCATGCCGTTGTCTCTTGCGAACCTCAGTTCGTGGGCAAAAGTATGTCCGGCTAAAGTGGCATGGTTAACCTCAATGTTCAGTTTGAAGTCTTTTTCCAGCCCGTGTGATTTCAGGAATCCAATTACAGTCTGTGTGTCGAAATCATACTGGTGTTTCATTGGTTCCATGGGTTTAGGCTCGATCAGGAAGGTTCCCTTGAAGCCCAGTTTCCTGGCATGGTCGCGGGCGGCTGTCAGGAATTTACCCATATGATCCAGTTCCCGTTTGGTATCCGTATTGTGCAGGCTCATGTATCCTTCGCGTCCGCCCCAGAAGACGTAGTTGCTTCCACCCAGTGCGATGGTGGTTTCCATGGCGTTTTTAACCTGTACTGCAGCATTCGCCAGGACATTAAAATCAGGGTTGGTGGAGGCCCCGTTCATGTACCTGGGGTTTGAAAATACATTGGCAGTACCCCAAAGAAGCTGTATTCCGGTTGCATTCTGGCGTTCTTTGGCAAAATCAATCATGTTTGCCAGTCTTTTCTCTATTTCAAATACAGTTCCATCCCCAACAACGTCGGTATCGTGGAAGCAATAGAATGGGGCCCCAATCTTGCTGATGAATTCAAATGCCGCGTCCATTCGTTCTTTGGCGGCAGTCATCTTGTCGGAAGACCCAACCCAGGGGAAGATTTGTGTACCCGGACCAAAAGGATCGCCTCCATCACCGCAGAAAGTGTGCCAGTAGGCAATCGCGAAACGGAAATATTCTTTCATGGTTTTACCCAGTACAACCCTGTTGGCGTCATAATATTTGAAAGCCAGCGGATTCTTTGATTGCGGACCTTCGTACTTAATCTGGTCTATGCCTGGAAAGTACTCTTTGTTACCTTTAAATACTGTCATGTTGTTGATTTTAAAAAATGAATATTTATGTTGGTATGTCTGAAGATAATTTGCTGATTATTTTGTGGATTCAATTACCGGATGCTTCCGGGAGCGGTTGAATCAATCCTCCCTGAGTTGCTTTTCGAGCCGGCTCTTCCAGTTCTGGTAGGCATCCTGGTATTGTGCCACTTTCGAATTGTCAGGATGAACGGTGTCCAGTCTCCGGAGCTTTGCGAAAGCCTCCTTAAAGGACGAATAATACCCGGAACCCACGCCGGCTCCCCTTGCAGCTCCAACCGACCCATCCGTGTCGTACAGTTCGATCGTTGCGCCGGAAACCCCGGCAAGCGTTTCCCTGAAAACCGGGCTAAGGAACATATTGGCCTTTCCTGCACGGATGACGCTGGCATGGATGCCAATATGTTCCATGATTTCCATCCCGTATTTAAAGGAGAATACGATTCCTTCCTGGGCAGCCCTGAAGAGGTGTGAGTCGGTGTGTGTATTGAATCCCAACCCGGAAATCTGTGCACCGATATTCCTGTTCTGAAGCACCCTTTCCGACCCGTTGCCGAAAGGCAGAATACTCAGCCCTTCAGATCCGATGGAGACTGATTCTGCTTTCCGGTTCATCTCCTCGTAGGAGAGCGCTTTGTTGCCGGCATATTTGTTCAGCCAGGAATTCAGAATCCCGGTTCCGTTGATGCAAAGCAGCACCCCGAGACGCGAAGCTGCCTCTGAGTGATTGACATGTGCGAAAGTATTGACCCTTGAGAGAGGATCATATTTTACTTCGCCGCTCACGCCATAGACGACCCCTGAAGTTCCTGCTGTAGTTGCAATCTCCCCGGGGTTCAAAACATTGAGAGACAGGGCATTGTTGGGCTGATCCCCTGCGCGGTAACTGATTTTTGTGCCTTCTGCCAGTCCCAGTTCGGCAGCTGCCCGGGCGTTGACAACCCCCTGCACCGAAAATGTGGATACAATTTCCGGTAGGAAGGATCGTTCAAATCCATAATAAGCCATGAGTTTTTCTGCTACCGTATTTTCCCGGAAGTTCCACAGGATACCCTCCGACAATCCGCTCGCGGTTGTCTTAACATCGCCGGATAGCCTCATGGCGATGTAATCTCCCGGAAGCATGATTTTGTCAATGCGGCTGTACAATTCAGGTTCATTTTCTTTGACCCACTTTAATTTGGAGGCCGTGAAATTTCCCGGTGAATTCAGCAGGCTTGAAAGACAGGCTTCCTCGCCCAAATCCTGGAATGCTTTGTTGCCGTATACTGCGGCCCTGGAGTCGCACCAGATGATGGAAGGCCGCAGCACATTCCTGTCCCTGTCCACAACTACCAGTCCATGCATCTGGTAGGAGATTCCGATGGCACCGATGTTCTTTGGATCAGTTTTGGTGGATGCCAGGACATCGCGGATGGAGAGTTTCATGTTTTCCCACCAAAGCTCCGGTGATTGTTCCGCCCAGCCGGGCTGAAGCGCCGAAATTGCCATTTCCTGTTTCGGGTAAAAGGCCGAAGCCACGCAATTTCCGGTGGCACCATCTACCAGTGATGCCTTGACAGATGAACTGCCAATGTCTACTCCAAGGAGGTACATAATATTGCTGATTTAAGTTTAAAGTTTTACCTGTTCTGGTATAGTATGATATTTTACAATGATTCACGTATAATTAGCTCTGTTGGTACGAGGAACTCTGTCCTTTCATTGGCTGCTGCAAATTCAGCCGCCTTTTTTCCCATAAGTTTAAAATCAGTTGAAATGACCGATATGCCATTGGCAATAAATTTTTTCATGGGGGTGTCGTTGTAGGAGAGAAGGCCATAATCCTCCCTGAGTTTGAATTTTTTGCGGTTGGCCTGTTCCAGGACTGCCGCAAGGTCGATATCCTCAAAAACCAGGTATACCTTGCCAATCCGGATATCCAGGTCTTCGATGTTGTACAGTATGCTGAAGTTGAGGCTGTTGTCAAGACAGAACCTGTTAACGTTTTCCACGGATTCGAAGGGATGAAAAGTATATTCAGGGTATATGCAGACAACCTCGTCGTATCTTCTGAGCAAATGCAGGCCTGATGTAAGGCACCTGTAAACCGATTCTCCGAAATCCTGGTAAACTTTGGCCTGGTCTTTGCCTGCGTGTATCGGCCAGTCTATCAGCAGCAGTTTATCCGGATCTATCTCACCAGTAATTTCGGGCACCTCCGGGTGGTTGAAATTCATGATAATGTAGGAGCTGAACTTTCCGTTGCTGCTGTGGATGATGGATTTGAACAGGTCAATATTATAATGGTGGAAGTTGATGTCTACCTGGGTGTTTTTGGGCAGGTTCTGCTTGAAGGAATTGTAGAGTACTTCCTTGTAAGCCTTGAAAGTGTCGAGGAAAAGAAACACCTGTTTCAGGGAACGGGTGACAAAATATCCCTTGTTCGGTATAGCTTCTACGATCCCTCTTCTCTTTAACTCATGATAACTTTTGAATACAGTGTCGCGCGACAATCCGGATTCTTTCATCAGGTCGTTGACAGAGGGCAGGGGGTCTCCTTCCCGCATCATTTTGAAATTGATGGAACGGATCAGGGCATCAACAAGCTGCTGAACCTTGGAAACGCCAGAGTTTAAATTCGGTTTGAAATTGAATTTCTGCATTTTGGGAGCTGACTTAACTGTTCTGATCCGTTCTGTAAATATAAAGGGTTCAGGGCGAATTCAAAGTTTAAAATTTATGTTGTTCAGCATGTATTTTGACTGATAATCCACTGGCTCCTCGCATTACCTAACAATATGTTATTAAACATGTTAATAAAAGTATTTAATACTTTTATTTAAGGTATAAAACATGCTAATTTTACCTGGCAGACAAAAGAACAAAAGTGCCTTGGCGATTTCCCGGCGACCGGGCTCTGGCTGAAATAATCAGGAAATAAATATTAAAGCCATGAAATATCAGTTAGACCATTTTTCACATCGGCTGACAATGAATATTTGGGTATTAGCTTCGCTGATTCTCGGTTAGCTGTGCAGAATTTCGTTTCCGTTGGGACTATACAAATCAAAATTATAAACTGATGAGAAAATTTCTTTGCAGGCAAACGACCTTACTTATTCTTTTATTGGGGATATCCTTGGCCGGGAAGGCGCAATCCAGGATTCTGGTTCATGCTGATCAACCGGGAGCCAGGATTGACAAAGCCATTTATGGACACTTTGCTGAACACCTGGGGCATTGCATTTACGGGGGAATCTATGTGGGAGAAAATTCTGAGATTCCCAACCAGAAGGGTTTCCGTTCGGACGTGGTCACTGCGCTCAAGGACCTAAGTGTTCCGCTTGTACGCTGGCCCGGCGGCTGTTTTGCCGATACCTATCACTGGAAAGACGGCATTGGTCCAAAGTCAGGCAGGCCTTCTATTATCAATGTCCACTGGGGTGGAGTTACGGAGGACAATAGTTTTGGAACGCATGAATTTCTTGACTTCTGCGAACTCATAGGTGCCGATGCGTATGTCAACCTCAATGTAGGCAGCGGTACCGTGCAGGAGGCTGCAGAATGGATGGAATATGCCACAAGCAGCAATGAAAGTCCGATGACCAAATTGCGCAGGGAGAATGGCCGCGAAAAACCCTGGAACGTAAAATACTGGGCAGCAGGGAACGAAACCTGGGGTTGTGGCGGGAATATGCGTCCCGAGTATTATGCAGACCTCTACCGGCAATATGCAACATTCATGCGCGGACCCGGTATCTACAAGATTGCCAGCGGGGCCAATACGGATGATTACAAATGGACCGAAGTACTAATGCGGGAGGCAGGAAAGATGATGAACGGGCTTTCCATTCATTACTATACTGTTCCAAGGGATTGGCAGAAAAAGGGTTCTGCCACAAATTTCGATGAGGCCATCTGGTTTCAGACACTCCTAAAGACCCTGAAAATGGAGGAACTGGTAACAAAACACTCTGCCATTATGGACCAGTACGATCCTAAAAAGCGTGTCGGACTGCTTGTCGATGAATGGGGCTGCTGGTATGACGTTGAACCGGGCACAAATCCAGGATTCCTGTTCCAGCAAAATACGCTCCGTGACGCGCTGGTTGCCGGTATCAACCTCAATATCTTTAACAATCACAGTGACAGGGTACGGATGAGCAACATTGCCCAGATGATCAATGTGCTGCAATCTGTGATTCTGACCAAAGAAAAGGAGATGGTACTGACACCGACCTATTATGTATTTAAAATGTACAAGGTACACCAGGATGCGACGTTGCTGCCGGTTCAAATACAGGGTAGTAAGTATGCTTTTGATTTTCAGTCGGTTGATGCAATAAATTGCTCTGCCTCAGTGAAGGATGGTGTTGTTAGTATCACATTGTGCAACCTGGATCCGAATAAATCACAGGAAGTGAGTTTTGATATTCCGGGATTGAAAGCTACAAAAATATCCGGCAAAATTGTGACTGCGGAAAAGATCAATTCCTGCAATGATTTTGGTAAAAAGGAGGAGGTTTCCATGGTCGATTTCAAGAATGCCAAATTCTCCAATGGAAAAGTTGAAGCGGTACTCCCTTCTAAATCCGTTGTTTTGATTCAGCTTCAGTAAAATGAGGAGGAGATGCCGGGAAGTGAGATTGTTCTCTCTTCCCGGCATCTTTTTTTCAGGCATACACCCTCAGGGTTGTACCAGATAGCTGCGTGTTGTATTTTTTAAGGGCCGATGTCGCAGGTCCGTTGAGGACCGAACCAGTGAGGCTGAAAT
This sequence comes from uncultured Tangfeifania sp., assembly GCA_964506325.1. Classification (GTDB taxonomy): domain Bacteria; phylum Bacteroidota; class Bacteroidia; order Bacteroidales; family Prolixibacteraceae; genus CAINVV01. Next base: position 6,487 of record CAZDLO010000070.1, on the reverse strand, counting down.
TGGAGCCGTGGTTGGCACAATGGAACCTGTTTGCTGAACTGTCGTAGCCAATGGTAGTGCCTTCATGAGTACAGGCTGAGGCAAGTGCTACATATTCGCCGTTAATGGTGCGTGCGATGATTAATCCGTTTTTGTACGCCGAACTGCCATTGCTGGTTAGTACCGAATAAGGGGATGTTGAAAGATCCACCGTAAAATCAACGGTTCCACCTGGGGTACCTCCTGGAGTCCCCCCCGGGTCAGTACCGGGAGAAAGGTCATTATCGCTCTTGGAGCAAGATGTCAGGGCAGCAGGAGCCAGAAACAGCATTCCTGCAGAAAAGCCCACTGCGGAAAAAAACTCGGTTCTTTTCATAGGTGCTATATTTAATTTTTAATTCAGTTGAGGAACAGGCATGACATACATCGCTGCTATCTTCGGAAGAAATTATTGATCTTTCACGTCTGTGCCATTTTCATTCTTTTGGCGGATTTTCCGACAAAACATATTAGTTATTTAGAACGATTATAAATAGAAATTGTTTCAAAAATTGCCGGGTATTTTATCAAAGGCCCCATTAAATATCCCGGCAACGGGCACTTCATTCCTAAGCCCCTTTCTGTCAGCGTTCCGGAGAAATAACTATTTTAGTTATCTTTGATTCATCGTGCAGGGCAATCACCCGGTTGGCTGCAAAGATTTATGGATGGAAAAACCGACACTCATGAATGATCTGTTGTCTAAATTGTCAGAATGCATAGAATTCGGGAAAATCAACATGGATGCTCCGTATCCTCCTCAGCTGGAAGGCAATGGTTATAAGGTTGTCGATCTGGGAACCGATGTTGGTTCAGAAAAATTTATAGCAGCACTGAAGGAATATCCGGGTGCCTCAGCAGGACCTTCAGCATTGCTGACCACTACAATGGCCAATATGGAAATGATCACCCCGGACATCAAGGCAGCAATTCCCGGAGCTACAATCGCCATTGGTGGCGCACCCGTGAATGATGAATTTTGCGGGAAGGTTGGAGCGGGTTTTTATTCCCCTGATCCGCAGGGGGTTGTGGAATACATGAATATAAAATTAGCATCTTAGACGATGAGAAGGATAACAGACGAATTGGTCAGCGGAAAAATACTTGTTTCGGATGGTGCCTGGGGTACCTTCCTGCAGCAGAAGGGCTTGATACCCGGTCAATGTCCTGAAGAATGGAATATTTCCAGGGCATCTGATGTTTTGGATATTGCCAGGAGCTATATTGAAGCTGGTGCAGATATGGTCGAAACCAACAGTTTTGGGGGAAGCCGGTTCAAACTGGCAAAATACGGATTTGAGGACAGGGTATTTGAATTCAACAGGGCAGCCGCCGAAATCAGCAGAAAGGCCGCCGGGCCAGACCACTTCGTGCTTGGTTCCGTGGGTCCTACCGGTAAGCTGCTGATTATGGAAGAGGTCACTGAACAGGAACTCTACGATGCATTCAAAGAGCAGGCAATGGCACTCGAAGCCGGTGGCGTGAATGCCATTATGATTGAGACCATGACCGACCTTGATGAAGCAAGGATCGCTGTAAGGGCCGCAAAGGAAAATACCTCCGTTGAGGTTTTCTGCACCATGACCTTCGAGAAAATAATCGGAGGAGGGTACAGAACCATGATGGGAATCTCCCCGGCAGAGATGGCCGAGGCACTCATTGAAGAAGGAGCGGATCTTATCGGTACCAACTGCGGCAACGGGATGGAAGACATGATCGGTATGGTGAGGGAGATAAGGGAGGTGAATGCAGTGATACCTGTTCTTGTTCATGCCAATGCCGGCATGCCAAGGTACAATGCCGGAGTTACCACCTTTCCTGAAACGCCGGACGATATGGCTCTCAGGGTCAGGGAAATAATTAAAGCAGGTGCCAATATTGTAGGTGGTTGCTGCGGAACAACACCCGATCATATCTGCAAAGTCAGGGAGGTTGTTAAATCTTTGTAAAAATGGAAGTCAAAACACTTGTTTTCAACCTGGAGGAATTAGATATCGATGTAGACGGCATACATGACGTTCTTGGATTTCCAGGAGCAGAGCTTCCTGAACCATTCAGCCAGTACCTGGAGGAGGCCCTGGATTTTGCAGCCGGACTGAGAGAAATTCAGGCTTGTTACCGTATTATTGATCCTGTAATGCTGGATCCCGGGAACGGTACCATACATGCGGGAGGTGTAACATTCCAGGTAGGAAAAACTTTATGCAAGGAGCTGAGGGGAGTGGAGAAACTGCTGTTTTTCGTCTGCACTGCCGGCAAATCCATCAGTGAAAAGTCATCGGAACTGTTGAAAGGGGAAGATCCTGCCAAAGGCTATATATTCGACCAGGTCGGGTCCTTTCTGACAGAAGCCGCCGGTAAAAAAATGCAGCAGCTTCTGGAGGAGGAAATTGCGCCTGAAGGATTCAATATAACAAACCGGTACAGTCCGGGCTATTGTCAGTGGTCGGTCTCAGACCAGCACAAACTGTTCTCCCTGTTCCCGTTTGCTCCCTGTGGTGTGACACTTACCGGATCTGCCCTGATGAACCCTGTGAAATCAGCCAGCGGAATAATCGGGATCGGTAAGAAAGTCAGGTTCCGTGATTTTCCCTGCGAATTGTGCAGCAGTGTGAACTGTATTTACAGGAAAGTTCCTGGTTGAAATGTACATCCTCCGGATGTTCATCCTTCTTGGTTGTAACGTCCGTGATTTCAGTCCTTAGCCTTCGGTTGACCCTGGTGTTTTAAGGTGAAAAACCCTCAATTATTTACCTAATATTAATATTCGGGACCATAAAATATCAAATTGAATACATAACTTTGTGACCGTCAAATTAAAACATTTTATTATGAATAGAATAGCTGATGTTGTTAAGCCGGGCGTGGTTACCGGAACCGACTTGCAATACATCTTTAAAGTAGCCAAAGCAAATCAGTTTGCCATTCCTGCCGTTAACGTAGTAGGTTCGTCCTCGGTAAATGCTATCATGGAAGCTGCTGTGGTCGCCAATGCACCCGTAATGATTCAGTTTTCCAATGGAGGCGCAATCTTCAATGCTGGAAAAGGATTGAAAATGGAGGGTCAGAAAGCTGCTATCCTTGGTGCTGTTGCCGGTGCGAAACACATTCATACATTAGCTGAAGCTTATGGTGTCCGTGTAGTTCTTCACACTGACCATGCCGCCAAGAAATTGCTGCCATGGATCGACGGATTACTCGACGAAAGCGAGAAACATTTCGCCCAAACCGGCAAGCCACTTTTCAGCTCGCACATGCTCGACCTTTCAGAAGAGCCACTTGCTGAAAATATTGAAATCTGCAAGCGTTACCTGGAGCGTATGAGTAAAATCGGCATGACCCTCGAAATTGAACTTGGAATTACCGGTGGCGAGGAAGATGGTGTTGATAACAGCGGAATTGACAACAGCCTGCTTTACACCCAGCCTGCAGATGTTTGCCTGGCTTATGAGGAGTTGAGCAAAATATCCCCCAATTTTACCATTGCTGCATCCTTCGGCAATGTTCATGGCGTTTACAAACCAGGGAATGTCAAGCTGATGCCTGTCATCCTCAAGAATTCCCAGGAATACATCAAGGCAAAACTCGGAATGACAGATGAACATCCGGTTAATTTTGTATTTCACGGTGGTTCTGGCTCTTCCCATGCAGAGATTCGCGAAGCAATAGGCTACGGTGTAATTAAAATGAACATCGACACAGATACTCAATGGGCTTACTGGGATGGTATCCGTGTATTTGAAGCTAAAAATCACGATTACCTCCAAGGTCAGATTGGTAATCCTGAAGGTGCTGACAAACCCAACAAGAAATTCTATGATCCCCGTGTATGGGTCAGAAAAGGGGAAGAGAGCCTGATCGCCCGTTTGCAGGTTGCCTTCGAAGATCTCAACGCAATCAACAGCATATAATTAATTTTTACTTTATATTTAAAGAACCGTCCGGATACCGTGACGGTTCTTTTTTTGGTATTTTTGAAGAGGCCTTCCTTGGATTCTTCCCGGATGCAGGGATATCAAAGCCGGAAATTATTGCAATGTAACTTGCTTTGAAAAGTGTTCTGATCTGACTTCTTTCAAATTTTAAAAATTCTAAATCTGAGTTGCCATGAAGTTGCTGACAGCATTGACGCTGTATATTTTCATCTCAGCCGCGGTGCAAGCCCAAAAACCTGCTTCGGCAACTAAAAGGATTGAGTCGCTTTACAATGAGGCTCTTATGCTGTCGCAACAAGGTAATTCAGCAAAATCTGCGCAGCAGCTGAATGAAATTCTCAAACTGGACACTGCATGGTTTATGGCTCGTTTTGCATTGGCAGACCTTAGTCACGAAGCTGGAAACATTGACGGAGAGATTGTAAACCTCCGGAAAGGATTAGCCTCTTCAGGAGATTTGTTTCCTCCGGGATTTAAGTTTCTTGCCCAGGCGCTTTATCAGATTGGAGACTATCAGGATGCAAAAAACAACATGGACCATTATGCTGTCCTGAAGAAAATACTTAATCCGGCTGAACAGTTGCTTTTGGCCTCCTGCAATTTTTCCCTGGTTGCAGTCCGTAATCCCGTTCCGTTTCATCCCGTTGATCCCGGTGATTCCATCAATACGCCGGCAGAAGAGTACTGGCCATCACTCAATGCCGAATCGAATGAACTTGTCTTTACCCGGCTGGCAACCAAAGACGGGAGTGGTAAAAATGTTTCGAGGCCGCAGGAGGATTTTTATTGTTCTGTTTCTGACTCAACCGGATGGCGTATGGCAAGAGCGTTGGGTCCCCCTGTAAATACGGAAGAGAACGAAGGAGCTCAATCCCTCTCTGCGGACGGACGATTTTTGATATTTACGGCATGCGGCAGGGCAGATGGCATTGGTAGCTGCGACCTTTACATCTCCATTTATAAAAATGGAACCTGGACCGTGCCGGTCAACCTGGGTGATCCGGTAAATACACCGGCCTGGGAGTCACAGCCCGCACTGTCTGCAGATGGAGAAACACTTTATTTTGTCAGCAGCAGAAGAGGTGGAAAGGGTAAAATGGACATCTGGAAGGCTTCGAAATCTGGCATTACTCCTGATGGATTGCCTGTTTTTGGCAATGTCTCAAATGTCAGTGAACTGAACACGGCCGGTAACGATCTGTCCCCGTTTTTACATGCTGATGGCCGGACGCTCTTCTTTGCATCCGATGGCCTGCCCGGTCTGGGTGGTACAGATCTTTTCCGCTCAAGGTTAAAGGAAGGGGTGTGGACTACCCCGCAGAATTTTGGATATCCGGTCAATACCAACGTCAATGAAGATGGTTTAACGGTCGAAATATCAGGCGAAAAGGCCTGGTTCGCTTCTGCCCGTAACCCAGGCAGGGGAAGGGATATTTTATATTTCGGACTGCCGGATCCCCTGCGTCCCGACCCGGTCTCCTACCTGAAAGGAATGGTAGTGGATGGTTTGACCGGGGAAAGGTTGTCAGCAGACATTACCCTGACCGATCTTAAGACAAAAAAGATCGTCAGAAGAATTCACCCATCTGAAAATGAGGGCATTTTTTTAGTTTGCCTTCCTTCCGGAATTAATTATGGATTAAGCATCAACAGACAAGGTTACTTGTTTGCTTCCGAAAACATCCCACTGGCGGAGGGGTATACCAGGGAAAAGCCCCGCAGTGTTATTATCCGCCTGCAACCAATGGCAAAGGGTGCCTATACCACGCTGAAAAATATTTTCTTTGAGACAAATTCCTGGCAGCTCAGGGAAGAATCCGGAAAACAGCTCGATGAAATGGAACTGTTCATGAGGCAAAACCCTTCTGTAATCATGGAAGTAATCGGGCATACTGACCATATTGGAACTGTTGCCTACAATCTTGAACTGTCCGGGAAACGGGCAGAGACTGTCGTGCTGGAACTTAGGAAAAGAGGAATCGCATCCTGGCGAATCAGCAGCAAGGGCAAGGGTTTCGCAGTTCCTGTCGGCGACAACAACACGGAGGAAGGACGGCAGGCTAACAGAAGGACTGAGTTCCTGATCAAAGAAGTAGAATAGTAAGGCCAAGTAAAGAACTGATTAGTATTTTATCAAAATGAATAAAGCAAATTTTAGGAAGATCCATTTATTGGACTGGAAGCGAATGGTTTTTATGGGTAACTATGTCATTACGTTGATTTTGTTGGTTTTGTTATTCAGCTGTTCAGTTGAATCAAAGCTGAACAGGAATTACAGGGGAGAATCCTTCCTTGAAGTTATCGGTGATATGGGTGCACCCACCCGTATCGATAACCTCGTAGGGGGCGGAACGCTACGAATCTATGAAACGAAAAAAATGTTAAGGGAGACTCCCATCAATACCGGTCAGTTTCAGTACGACACTTTTAACAGTCCCAAAGTTCTCAAAACAGATGTGATAATATTTCATGTAACTCCCTCAGGAATAGTGAGTAAGATTCAGTATAGCAGTGAATACAGCAGGTAGATAGGG
>CAZDLO010000069.1:0-17398 GCA_964506325.1 uncultured Tangfeifania sp. | reverse complement strand
CAATAGGTGAAGGTCAGAAGATGGTAGAGGCGGCCATGAAATATGAAAGAATTTTGCAATGTGGTACACAAAATAGAAGTGCAGCATATAATTTCAAGGCGCGTGACTATATTAAAAGTGGTGAACTGGGACAGATTGTGGCTGTAAATGTCATGGAACTCGCTGAAGGTCCTGTTCCTTTTAAGGAAAAGGAAGAGCTGTCTGCTCCTGACACTATTGACTGGGATATGTGGCTTGGTCCTGCACCCAAGGTGCCTTATAACATCTCCCGCAACAAATCATGGCTTTATTACTGGGATTATTCAGGAGGTAATGAGTTGTCGAATGGTGCCATACATCAGATGGATCTTGCCCGCTTTGTTCTTGGCGACCCCGGTTTTCCAAAATCGGTTTATTGCGTCGGGGGAAGATACCTTTTTGATGACAAAAGGGATATTCCTGATTACCAGACGACTACATACGATTATGGTAATTTTATTCTTACACTTCAAACTGGCGATTTTACGCCCTACATGTCAAAGGCCAGTTCAGAGATCCGAAATGGCGATCTTTTTCCGGAATGGAAACTTAACCGCGACAAAATTGTTATCTATGGGACAAAAAGGGTAATGTATTTAGGACGTATGGGAGCAGGATGGCAGGTTTTCGAAAAAGATGGCAGGATTGCAGCACAGGAATATGGCAGATTTCCTTTGAATGAGCATCTTGGTAATTTTGTTGATTGCATTCGTTCCAGACAGCAACCAAATGCCCCAATTATAGAAGGCCATAAAAGTTCTGTTTTAGTTCATCTGGCAAACCTTTCGTACCGTGCGGGTTGTAAACAACTTATATTTTCGCCTGAATATGAAATGATAACTAACGATAATAAGGCACAGTCACTTGCTGAAGGGTATTACAGAAAAGGATTTGAAATTCCAGATAAGATTTAGTCTGTTTTGATGAAGATGAAAATATTTATTGGCTCAGGCAGTGCCCTGTTAATAATATTAATATTATATGCTTTTGCCAATACCTGGGGTAAAACCGACCTGGAAATCAGGATACATATAAACAAAAAGCTGGTTCAGGAATCTGGTTTTGGTGAATCTCCAACATTTGCTATCTGGCTCGAAAATCCTGAAAATGGTGAAATAAGAGCGGTATATGTTACCAGGCGTGCTGCAGAAGGTGATTGGGAAGGGAAAGCTGAAGTTCCGGTTGCACTGCCAAAATGGTTTGAAATTCAGAAAACTAAAACTAAATCAGGAATCTATAGTGACAATGTCGATGGGTATTCCGGAGCTACACCTAAACCCGGATATTTTACTGCAAAGGCTGATTTAGTCCCGGATAGCAAATGGATATGTTGGATCGAAGTTAATCTTGCCGGCGATTTTAATGAGCATTACCCGGGCAACAGATTAGAAGAAAACGATGCCGATAAATATCTGTCGGGACAGCCAGCTATACTTTATAGAGCAGAAATAACTTCAAAAATAGGGAGGCTTATTAAACCCACCATTCTTGGTATGACAACGCTGGGGGATGCAGAAGAAATAATCACCCAACCCTTAAAAGGCATAACTACAGCTACTAGTATTCTTGATGAAATAAACATCTCAGTGGTTAAGCCAAAACCCAAAATTTTCTGGAAGTAGATTTATTTGACCATGGATATTATCTCATAAAACTATGTCAGAAAATCAAAAGTAAAACTATGTCAGAGGGATTTTCAGTAGCCAGCTAAAACACCTTGAAGTGCCTTGAAATCAATTTATTTGGAAAATTCAAACAGTATTTCACTGATTATCCTGCAATTAGCAACTTGCCAGTGCCAGGAAATATACCACAAAACATCTGAAACTGAATATTGCCGTGCAGGTGGAGAAATAATTTCTTATCTGAGCCACCCACCTTTGACTCAAAAATATTAAGGTAAGCATACCCTGTAGGCTATATATTGAATCAGGTCCTTTTTTATTCTTCTTTAATTTTAGCCACTTATCAAGTTCATTACAGGGTACGGCATAATGGCTTCCACTAAGTTCTGATTTTTGAAGCGATTTCCAGCAGAATGAAAACTATTTGAGTCGAGAAATAAAATAAATTTTAGGCTAAGAGACTGTTTAATTTTTAAAAATTATGATAATTTGTTGATTGCCAGTTATATAGTTGAATAAAAATCATTGTCTTACTGGTTTTCAAACTGTAAAGACATATGAAGCACTATTCATCAGACATTTCAGAGAGCCAATGGGTGCTATTAAAAGGCATTTTATATTTCTATTTTAAAAATTTAAACAGTCTCTTAGTTTTAACCGTGACAACATTTACTATGATGTTGCATCATTACTTCTTTGATTATTGGATTGATGGATTTAAACTGCAATCTATTCCGTTGCCACCAAGCTATTCCTCTAAATATTTAAAAAATTTAAAATCAGATAGATAAGATAAAATTGCTAAAAAAAAGTATCTTTAGATTCAATGAATTTTAAAAATATTGGAAATTAGATTCAATTAAAAAAATCGATTACCCGGTTATGCTTTTTTTTAATCAATAGCTTAAAGATAAATTCCCCTATCCCCCATGAATTAATAAAATCTAACATTATGAAATCAAGAATTTACTTATTAACAACAGTCCTGTTGCTGAGTATTCTACCAGAATCTCTTATTGCTCAGGATCTGTACAAGCCGTCACAACATTTGTGGAAACCACAACAGGATGATATTTATTTACAGGAGATTGCAAAAAAAATAGATACAGAGAAACCGGTTCAAGGCATTGCTGTGTTTAATGGCAGATGCTTTGTTGCTCTTGATGAAAAAATCTGGTTACTCGAAAACGACAATTTAATAATTGAAAAAAATGCCCCGGTTGGAGTAAAAAGGATTATTTCTGCGAATGCAGATCTTTGGGCCCTTGCTAAAGATGGTATCTACAGATTGAAAAACAATAATTGGCAAAAAATAGATAATCAGGAATATGTGGATATTTGTGTTCATCAGGGAATCCTTCATGGGGCTACAAAAGGAGAGGTTTTTCGTCTGGAAAATGATAAGTTCGTATCAATTAAACCTGCAGGTGGCTATAACACGAGCGATTTTACAATGTTGATGGAAGATGGATCCCAGATTCATGCAGAGCCTGTCAGGATTGGTCCTATTACCCGGATAGAATCATATAGGGGAAACTTATTCTGTTCGACGGAAAGGTTGTAAACAAGGATTTTATCGACTGGGGTACCCTTCCTTCAAAAAATACAAATGATATGCTCAGCTTTGGAAACAGGATGTATATAAGCACCGATAAAGGTTTAGCTGTTTTGCGAGGAGCCGCCCTTTCTACTCTTAAAGGGATTGATGGACTTCCCGTGGAGAATACTACCTGCCTTGAGAAAGGTTTTGATGGTGATATTTGGATTGGGACAACTAAAGGGGCAGTTCGTATGTTAAAAAACGACTGGCATTATTTCGGAGCCGATCAATGGTTACCCGGAGATCATGTGAATGATATTGCTGTAAGCGATAATGCTGTATATATCGCAACTGACAAAGGGGTTGGTATAATCCGGTATGAGCCTTACACCTTGCTGAAAAAAGCTTCTTTTTACGAACGTCACATTGAAGAATGGGGGCACAAAAGGCTCGGATTTATACATAAACTTTATAAAAAGGACGGTGAATGGGTAAGAGAAGTTAGTGATAACGACGGAGGGCATACTGCCACCTACCTTGCGGCCATGTGTTACAAATATGCTGTAACCGGCGACAAAGCTGTACGAAAAGAAGCTGTGGAATCTTTTAATGCAATGATTTGGCTGGAGCGCATTACTCCGATTGACGGATTTTTTGCCCGCTCAATATGGTCGACAACTGCGGATAAGGATGAAATGGGGCGTCAGGGTTCAGGCGGTTTACCTGCAAAATGGTATCCTACAAAGGATGGCAAGTGGTTCTGGAAAGGTGATACCTCCAGTGATGAAGTTGACGCCCATTTTTATGCCGTGTCGTTGTTTTACGATTTGGTGGCAGAGGGTAAAGAGAAAGAAATGGCGAAAGAACATTTGAAGAGGATAGCTACCTATATCAAGGATAACGGCTGGGTTCTGAACGATATGGACGGAAAACCAACACGATGGGGGCGATGGAATCCTGAATATCTTCTTCGTTCTTACGGATATGCCGGCCGCGGGCTCAATGGCATGGAAGCTTTAATGTATATGCAGACTGCGCTATCCATAACAGGAGATGATAAATTCAAGGCTGGTTATCAACAGCTGATTGATTGGGGTTATCATCAGAACACTTTACGCCAGAAAAATGTTTTCCCTCCTGAAATTGTTATGCCGTGGGATGATAATCTAGCTTTTGAAACCTATAATACATTATTTCGGTACACCGATGATCCGAACTTTCGGTCGATTTATCTTCGCAGCCTTGAACGTACCTGGGAAGTAAAAAGGATGGAGCATTCTCCATGGTTCAATTTTTCGTATGGAGCAATAACCGGAAACGATTGTGAACTGGAACAATCGGTGAAATATTTGCGCGAATGCAAATTAGATTGTGCTGAATACAATTTCCAGAATTCACTTCGCGACGATTTATTTTTGGAATCAGGTTACTATTCGTATGAGGGGAAAATTAGGGTGTTTTCACCGCGAGAATCTTCAAGTCCTACTGTTCTGGATGGAGGCGCCAATGGGAATGTTGTTAAGGAGCCAACAGCATTTTTGAGAGATTTCTGGATGGGACGTTATCATGGATTTATTCAGCCACCTACCACTAATAATCCGGAATTGATTTCTGTAAATAAAAGAACCGGACAACGTTTTGGGGCAAAACCTTATAATGGACCTCCACGGCCATCGTTTTAATTTTCGTATTTTGTTCTTTATTTGAAGCTTAATCAACTATAATTTATGAATTCCAAATAGTACTACTAATTATGAAAAACAAAAAAATTGACAGGCGCAGATTTATTAATAATACTGCACTTGGGATATTAGGCTTACCTCTGCTTTCTGGTACTTTCAGAAATATTGCACCCAGCGACAAAGTTAGAGTTGGTCATATTGGACTTGGAAGCATGGGGAACGAACATCTCGGCTGGTTCAATGAATTATCTGATGTTGAAATTGTTGCACTTTGCGATGTTGATAAAGTCAGATTGGAAAAGACAAATAAACGTCTTGTTTCATTAAATCAGAATGCCAAAGCTGATACTTACACAGATTTCAGGCATATACTTGACAGGAAAGATATTGATGTAATTACTTGCGCCACACCTGACCATTGGCATGCATTAATAGCCATAATGGCTTTTCAGGCAGGTAAAGATGTTTATGGTGAGAAACCACTTTCATATTGTGTCGAAGAGGGACAAGCAATGTTAAGAAGTCTGAAAAACCATAACTCTATTTTCCAGTTAGGAACACAGATACATGCTGGAGAGAATTATCATCGTGTGACTGAAATAATTCAGTCAGGTAAACTGGGGAAAATTCATACTGTGCGTCTGTGGAAACAGGGTGGATCTCCAAGTCTCGGATTTCCTCCATCTGAAAATCCACCTGCTAGTCTTGACTGGAATATGTGGCTGGGCCCGGCGCCTTTTGTGGAATATACTCCGATACGTTTTCAAAAATTCCGCCATTTCCTAGATTATTCAGGAGGAGTTTTTGCAGACTTCTGGTGTCATATAGCAGATATAATGTTTATGTCGATTCATCCTGAAGGACTGCATAGTATAGAGAGCAGAGGTGACAGATCTCACGATGGTATTTCAGATACACCAAAATGGATCGATGTAGATTTTAAATTTAAAGACCTTGATGTCTATTGGACTTCGGCACCACCTTCTGTTCAGGGGGTTGATAAAATGTCTATTGGAGCACATTTTGAAGGCACAAACGGCACTTTGACATGCGATTACGAAACGTGCATAATCCGTATCGGAAATGAGGTTATGAGCGATATTCCTGAAGTTCCAAAGTCATTAGTACGGTCCCCAGGACATCAGCGTAGTTTTATTGATGCTGTAAAATCACGAAACCCACCCGAAAGTAATCTGATATATGCCCGGGAATTGACACTTCCTATGCATCTGGCAATGATATCATTCCGACTTAAAAGGAAATTGGAATGGGATAGTCAGACAGAAAAGTTCATTGGAGATGATGCAGCGAATTATCTATTATCAAGAAAATACAGGTCTCCATGGTTATTACCTGAATAATTTGCAACTTATTGATTAATAGGTATTATAAAAAATTATCCTTGTCAGCGTTATTGCATTTTTATTTGTGGCATCATGTTCAGAGCAAAACAAGGGAGCTTTTGTCTCTCTTGTTAAAGGGAAAGACCTGACAAACTGGGCACTTGAAAAGCCGGGAGGCTCTGAGATCTCTGATTCTGAACTAATTACCAGATGTTTTGGAAATGATAATGATTTTTATGCAAATAAAATGTATGGTGACTTTTTCCTTCGCTTCGAATTTATGTTGTCAGAGGTAGGTAACAGTGGAATTTTTATAAGGTGTTAACCCTTTGATCAAGGAACATGATTTAAGGCGCAATTGCTCGCCCCCTGTACACCATGGAGAGATGATATGCATTGTGCCGGTCAATATACGGACATGTGGCTGCTATTCACAGACCAGATGAAACCACCGGTGTATGGTATAAAATGGAAATTAATTGTGATAGAAATCCAATAACTGTATCGGTTAATGAAAAAGATACAACAATAGCTAGCCTCGATACTGTGAATACAATGGATAACAAACTTTTTTAGGAGTCATAGGTCTGCAGGCTAACCAAGGAGAACCAGGGCAGTTTGCAAAATTCCGTAATATTTAAATCCGAGATCTTGATACAGAACCAGACTATGTTGTAAAAGGATTTTAAGATAAAAGCATCCAGATTAGAGATGTGGCTCAGGCTTCAGCCGTAAACCTTGGCGCAAAAATGTTGCAACCATTAATAGGGATGTTGTCAGGTGATGATCCAGTTGCAAAAAGTGGTGCCAGGCATACTCTTTTTTATCTTGTCTCGAAAGTTTCAGATCTGAAATGCACTAAAAAAGATAAAAGAGTGGTTAATATTGCAATAAAGAAGAGCATTATAAACACTTCATCGCCGATAACTGTAAATTATTTCAAATGGCTGCTGGGTATTAAAGATAATTAGTTGGTTTTATTTTTTTCGCTACAGATCATTTAAGTTTTTTGATCTTATCAGCATTCTTATAAACTAATTCAATTGCCGCAGTAATATCATCCATATCGGATTTTTCAGCAAGTAGCATATTCTGTCCAAACCATACTGCCTCTTCGCATAGTTGGTCATTTGCCGGACAGTGATTCCGTTCCATATACTTATTGTAGTCAAGCATTTCTGGGGGGTACATCAATTGATAATTCTTCGTTCTAAGCACATTTTTCAGGAATACCATTTTATTAAGGGTTGTATATCCTCCATCACATGGTATTCCTTCAGCATTAAGTGCTTTAAGGAATTCATCTCTTGTTAATCCTTTGAACTCCTCTTTTTTGTAACGGAACGGGAAAAGATGGAAAGCGGCCCTTGTTACCTTTTGGTTGAATTTGTAAGGCAATATTCCCGGGATTTTTTCGATTTGCGCCCTTAAGTATGTTGCATTTACATTTCTTTTGGTTGTCTGTTCCTCCACCCGCTTCAGTTGAGCAAGCCCTATAGCACCTTGGAATTCAGTCATTTTAAGTTTGGTTCCCGCAATAATCGTTCCGAAACCAGTTTCTCCTTTAAAAGAACCATATGCATTGCCATAACTGTGGTAAGAGTTACACCTGTCCATAAATTCTTCGTCATCGCTTACTATTGCTCCACCTTCGCCGATAGAAATGTTTTTAGAATTCTGGAAGCTGAAGCATCCTGCATTACCGAAAGTTCCCACTTTCTTGTGATCTATTTCAGCCAGCCAGGCCTGGCATGCATCTTCAACTACGACAAGATTATGTTTCCTTGCAATCGCCATAATTTTTATCATATCAGCAGGCAGTCCTAAAATATGAACAGGCAGAATTGCTTTGGTACGATTTGTAATTTTATTTTCAATCTTATCATGATCAATCTGGAATGTCTCCGGATCGGTGTCTACAAATATTGGCATTGCACCTGTTTGAAGTATGGCAGCAACCGTTGCAATAAAAGTATAAGGGGGTACGAGTACTTCATCACCTCCACCAATACCTAATTGAACCAGTGCAGCAATTAAAGCGTTGGTTCCATTAACAACAGCGAGACAGCGTTTGGCACCAATCAACTCAGCATATTTTTTTTCGAACTCACTTACAAGCTTTGATCGTGACCATTTACCGCTGCGAAGGACTTTAATAATCAGTTCTTCGTCAGTGGCAGGATCCCAAATTGGCCATTGAGGCCACTCTTTGGTTCTTAACTTCTGGCCTCCAAGTATCGCTGGAGTACCTGTAAAAGTGGCATGATTGGCTAAAAGAGCTGGTGTCACACCCATGAAAACTGCTGTTCCTAGTCCGGCAATAGAATTTTGTTTTACAAATTCTCTCCGGGAATAATCCCCTTTTGACATTTCAGTAATGATTTAATGATAAAACGAAGCAAATACATCTATAATAGTTATATTATTAACATTCAAATGATTATATCCATTACAGGTTTTTCGGGATGCCCATAGTAACTAATAAATACTTAAACTGAGCTATAACGTAAGGAATCTAAAGTTAATATTTATTCGGTTTGATTTTAAGATTTTTGAATTCTGTTTTTTTAATCGGATTAGTAAATATTATTCTGCAAAGTTAAATTAGTATAAAAGCCTAATAATTATATTTGTTTTATACAATGGCACCGAAAAATAACTTCCGGAGGTACCCTAAACAAATAATCCAATTATCATGAATCGTGAAGAATTTCTCAAAATCAGTCTAAGTTTAGGCACCCTCTCAACCGTACCGAACCTCTTCATAAATGCTAATGCCAGTACAGGTAAACAGCGCATCCCTATGGGCTTTCTTGGAGCAAACTATTCACATGCACCGGATAAGATCAAAATTGCTCTCTCCTCTCCCGACTGGGAGTTTGTTGGTGTCTGCGAAACCTCCGAATCCGGACGCAGGACATGCGAGAAGCTGGGTGCGAAAATTATCACTCAGGACGAGCTCTTCCGGCACTCCCGGGTTGTGGCGGTGGAATCTGAGATGCGCTATCACGCTCAACATGCCTTGCTGGCGCTTAATGCAGGGAAGCATGTCCACCTCGAAAAACCTCCCGGGCTAAGATTGAACGAGATGCAGGGACTCGTTGCGCTGGCTCGTGAGAAGAAACTGTTTCTTCAAGTCGGCTATATGTGGCGTTACAATCCCGGATTTAACGTCATCTCCGAAGCAGTTCGTCAGGGCTGGCTGGGCGATGTATTCCTTATAAAATGTTTTATGAGCAATAGCCTTCCGCCGGCTCTCCGACCAGCTTTAGCTGAATACCCGGGCGGATCCATGTTCGAACTGGGTTCACATCTCGTAGACGCCATTGTGCGTATGCTTGGCAAGCCTAAGAACGTGACGTCCTTCCTCCGTCGACATGGCAACTTTGATGACAAATTGAAAGACAACAACGTAACCGTACTAGAATACGACCACGCTAACGCTGTAATTATCAACACAGCACTTCAAGCCGGGGATACACCGCAACGCTCATTTGAAGTGCTCGGAACTAATGGTACTGCAATCCTTCAACCCATTGAGGACCCAATGCTCACCTTAGATCTGGCCAAGCCCGCTGGCCCATATAGGAAAGGCAAGCAAAACGTGCTACTACCTGATTATAGGCGTTATGAAGCTGATTTTATCGAATTGGCTGCCGCTATTCGTGGGGAACGGGAACTCACTGTTTCACTTGATGAGGAACTGATGATTCATGAGACACTGATGCGGGTAATTGGTGTGATATTATGAACGCCTGTTACTCCTGGCAAACAGTGGTTAATTGGAACAGCCTGATCAATAGGCATATGTATACCTACTATTAAATATTTGGACCAACTTCCTGATAATTCAAAATTCTGGAATATTTTTCAAAAGTATTTCCATGTATTTTCTTTCATCCGGATCAGTTATACCATTTATGCATACCTCGAAGTATTTCACAAGCTTTCTGGAACTTATAGACTTGGCATATTGTACAAGGGCTTGCTGAATATCCGCAAAATCTTTGACCTCAATTAGAAACTCAGAGTTGATACGAATGGAATGGATCAATGCTTGGAGACCTAGGATTCCTCGTGAGATTAGTTTTTAGATACCATAGTTCAAAATTACTGCCGGGGAAAACCCAAATTAGCTTACTGACGATTTATAGCAAAAATTTAGCAAATAAACTTTTTTACTTTTCCAAAACCCTCAAACCCGAACTCATTATTCATAAGCGTTTTGGAAGGGCTCTGGAAGGATTATTCTGTTTTACAATTATGAAAACACAACAAAAGAGCTGCCTGGAACAAAGCATGAAAGGCTTAATGGTTCTTTCGGTTGGTATTGTTAGGGCAACTGGTATTATCAGACTAATGATCCAAATGAAAAATTTATTCCGCTATGAACAAATTGTTCGATTAATCACATTACAAATAAACGACTGATGGACTGACAGATAGAATTTAGCAATATATTGATTTTTTAGATAAAGATACTCGAATAATTATTGTACTTTTAACACTATTGTCTCGTTAAAAGAGACTGATTGACAGTTGTTTATAATTTAGTTCATTGATATTTTTGTAATCATTATTTGTAATTGATTCTTTTACAGGCGTTTTGTCCAGTAGAGATATCCCTATAATTGTAAAGTTTCGTAGGTTGACCTATTAATTTTTAGCTCTTCCCAATGATTGCGACCAAACAGTTGGAGATAATTGCACAATAAAGTTAGGTCGTCACCGTGTTTGGTGTATGTCTCCAGAAGCTTTTTTATCTTTAGGTGCTTCTTTAACCACTTGAAAAACAACTCTACAAGCCAGAGATTCTTATACAAAATTGCTATTTCAACAACTGACAGCTCGAAATTGTTTGTTAGAAAAACAAACTCGACATTTGTTTCAATATCATTGTACTTTATTCGGCGGAGCTTCTCAGGATAACGACTGTATGACTTATAATTGGTAAAGTTTCTATTTGGTCGCATTTTCGCCGCATTCTTTATCAACCTTACTCGAGTACATCCTGTTGAATTTGAGTTTCTCCTTTGCTCTGGAACGAAATATGCTTCAACCATTTGGATTCTGTAAAGCCGTTCAAAATCATAAGAACCTCGATCAAAGATGTAATAACTACTTCTTTCATAAAGGATGAAGTGTAAGGCATTAATATCATTGAGAGAGGCGGTAGTAATGTAAACAAAACTCGGTATCTGAGTTTTTACATCATAGAGGGAGTACATTTTTATACCTTCTTTTGCTTTACGGAACTCTGCCCAACAGAAATAGGCTCAAACAAAGGTCAATTGTCGTAGAATCGAATGGATAAATATTGTCATCAACTTTTACTTTTAATTCCCCACTGGCAAATACCCTTTGGGCATACTTAATCTGGTGATAAGCAAACTCTTCGAATATTTTATAGTTCCTGCGGATATCTGCCCCGACAAGTGTTGGTAGGTTTACACTTGAACCCAGACCCAAATGATATGATTTTGCCTTTTGAACATCAAATGCGACAATCAAATCCAGCAAACTATCACGATAGGTGAATTGACCAAATACCAAGCACAGCAACTGGTTTCAGCCTTTAAATGATCTCGCATGCTGGTTGCCACTGTATTTTTAGACAATGCCATCAAATACCCTACTAGGCAAAAACTCAGTGATATGAACGAAAACTTATTTCCATTGGTACCTATAACGTAGATTTTGAAGCAAATGGAATATTTCTGAAGTCGTCACGCAAGAAAACGACCTGCAAATAATGATTACAAGAATTTCAAAGAACATTCAAATATTTAAACGAGACACTAGTGGGCTTTTATGATGATTTGAGAAAATTGATTATGGGTTCTTCTATTTCTCTTGAATCAGATGAAAAAAATGAATTTTTAGAACCCGCCTTTTTACCGCATTCAAAACTAATTATTATGAAAAACAACAACCTTCGAAGGCGTGATTTTCTCCGGGGAACAGGTGTTGCTGCTATTGCTTTTACAATTATCCCCCGACATGTATTTGGCGGACCAGGTTTTACTGCTCCCAGCGACCAGCTGACCAAAGGAATAATCGGAGTTGGTGGTATGGGACGAGGACATATTGGTTATGAAGGAACCCGGTTGCTTGCTGTTTGTGATGTTGACAAAAAACACATGGAACAGGCTATAGCTCAGGCTGGAGGAAATGTTAGTGGGTATCACGACTTCCGTGAACTGATAGCCCGGACGGATATAGATATAGTTCACATTGCTACTCCTCCTCACTGGCACGGAATAATTGCCAAAACAGCAGCAGAAGCAGGAAAGGATATCTGGTGCGAAAAGCCTATGACACGTACTATCGGAGAGGGCATAAAAGTGGTTGAAGCTGTTCAGAAACATGGACGGATGTTCCGGCTTAATACATGGTTCAGGTTCAAAGATCAGTTTTATGGTATGGGTACAACTGTAAAGCCTATTAAAAAACTTGTCGATAGCGGGGTTCTTGGATGGCCGCTCAAAGTAACAGTTAGTGGGATAACCGGATTCAACTTCAAATTTTATTGGAGTGGACTTCACAATCTTCAGCCAATGTCTGTTCCGGAAGAATTGGACTACGACTTCTGGCTGGGCCCTGCACCATACAAACCATATCATGTTGAAAGAGTTCATTCCAAATTCCGTGGATACTGGGATTATGATGGTGGTGGTTTAGGCGATATGGGCCAGCATTATCTCGATCCTGTTCAATATCTGCTCGGGAAGGATGATACCGGTCCGGTATCAGTCGAGATTGATGCACCTCAGCAGCATTACGATGCCGTAGGATCATGGAGAAGAATAACATATACCTATTCCGATGGATGCCAGATTATACTTGATGGTGAAAACCGGGATAAAGATGCCGCATATATCGAAGGTCCTCATGGGAAAGTATTTAAAGGATTCAGATCGGATATTCCAAATATGGAGAAGCTGATAGATTCACTTCCCGACCCGGCTCCGCAGATTGAAACATTCACTGAATCGGTTCTGACACGGAAAAAATTTGCTCTCAATGAGTCAAACGGACACAGATCTTGCTCATTAGTCAACCTGGGAATAATCGCTCTCCGGTTGGGAAGAAATCTAAAATATGACCCTATTAATCAGCAGTTCTTAGATGATGAAGGCGCCAACAAACTCATTAACCAACCAATGCGTGGTCCATGGAAAATCTGATGAATATTACTAATTACAAAATCTGAAAATTTAAAATAATGAAAATCCGGAAAATATTGACTATCAGTTTTGCCATCCTGCTCATTTCTTTGGCATCTTACGCGCAGGACAATAGAACTACAGAAACAAAAGTTGCTGACCTTCTTGCCAGGTTACCTGCTAACGATCTTCAGTTGAACAACAAGCTCATGAGTGATATGCTTTCTCTTGGAGAAGCAGGGATAAAAAAGATTTGTGATCAAATTGTCCCTGTAGAATCAGGCGATGATACACGTCCGAGGTTTGCTGTTGAAAGTCTATCGCGTTTCCTTTCTCAAAAAGGAAGAGAGATTGAAAAATTAACCTGGGAAAAAACTTGTATAAGTTATGCAGTAGGTCAGAAAGACTATGGTGTGAAAGATTTTTTCATGAAACAACTCCAGCTGATAGGTGGAGATCTGTCGGCTGAAGCTATGAAGATTTATCTAGGCAGCAAAGAAATTTGTGAACCTGCACTTGCTGTAATAAGCGCTGCCGGAGGAAAAACTGCAGAAACCATATTAGCCGAATCTCTGAAGAACAGAGATCTTCCGTGTGCAGCTGCAGTAATGAATAATCTTGCTTTGATGAAATCTCAAATAGCTGTTAAAGAATATATTGTTTGGGCTTCTATGAGTGATGCCAACATTAAAACTTCAGCATATAATGCACTTGCTCGGAGTGGCAGTCCTTTAGCATATCCTGTTCTTTCAACTGCTGCCAAAGAGGTTTCCTACAGATGGGAGATAACCGGTGCCACAGCTTCTTTTCTTAATTACGCTGAGGTAGTAGGTCATAATGGTGACATTAAAACCATGGATAAGATCTGTAAGCTTTTGATTTCAAAATGCAACGACAACCTTACTATTCAGAATAAAACTGATGCTCTAGGTATCTACGTCAGTTTTCATGGGATTCATGCTATGGCTGACCTGATTAGAGCAGCATCTCACCCAAATGACAAATACCGGAATGCCGCAATTATGATGTCACTGAGAATTCCGGGAAAGGAAGTTGTAAGAAAATGGATTTCATATATTCCGAAAGCTATACCGGATGCAAAGCCTGAAATCATCACCATGCTTGGTATAAGAGGAGATAAAGATGCATTACCACTCATAACTGCTTCATTATCGGATCAAAAATTTGAAGTAAGAAAAGAGGCTGCAGAAGCTGTTGTCAAAATAAGCGGGAATGAAGCTATCAATTCATTAATTAACTATATGCTTGTATTCAGTACCGAGCCAGATCAGGAAGTTGCAAAAACTGCTTTGAAGATAGTCATGGGGAATGACCATATGAGGTTTCTGCTTCCAATACTGAAAGAGGGAACTCCTGCTGCAAGGAAAAGTGCGATTGAACTGCTATCCTGGAATGGAGACAATCAATATTTTTCAGTGGTTCTACCATATGCCTCATCAACTGATGAACCGGTTAAGACGTCCGCAATAAAAGCTCTTGCCAATCTTTCCGGAGCAGCAGATCAGGCAAAATTGATTGAGCTTCTGCTGGTTACAGATAATGCTGGTCATATTGCCGATGTTCAGAAAGCTCTGGGCGCTGCTGCCAATAAAATTTCTGATGCTGAAAAGAGGTCCTCAGCAATTCTGAAAGCTATGGAAGGTAATATTCAAAAGGAAAAACTCATTCCTGTCCTTGCAAAAACCGGCGGGCGTGAAGCCTTGTCAATTGTTTTAAAGGAATTTGAGAATGGTGATCCTGGGATGCGTGAAGTCTGTTTCAAGACTCTTACAAGCTGGCTTGATTATTCAGCCTCATCGGCAATGTATGCGATATGTGCTTCCGGTAACAATACCTATGAAGCTCCTGCTTTTGAAGGTTATGTCAGACAAATTAAGTCTACTAAATTGCCCGATGAACAGAAGCTGCTTCTTTACAGAAAAGTCATGCCTTATGCGCTGAGCTCTGATCGTAAAAAAGAAGTTCTGACCGAAATTGGGAAGCTAAAAACCTACCAATCACTTTATTTTGTAGCAAAATATCTTGATGACCCTGGTACATCTGCAGTTGCTGCTAGAGCTGCTATGAATATCGCTCTTCCGTCAGTAAATTCGAAAGCAGGAATGTATGGTGCACTGGTAAAAGAGATTCTCCTCAAAGTTGCCGTTAAACTTGAAGGTCAAGAGGGTGAATACGATAAAGAGATGGTTAACAAATATTTAGCTGACATGCCTGTTGATGAGGGCTTTAAACAGATGTTTAACGGTAAGGATCTCATTGGCTGGCAGGGACTCGTTGAAAATCCTATAGCAAGAGCTAAGATGAAACCTGCTGAGCTGGCAAAAAAACAGGTTGAGGCGAATAAAATAGCTAAAGCAAACTGGACCGTTAAAGATGATTGTATATGGTTTAACGGCATCGGAGATAATCTTAATTCAATTAAAGCTGTCGGCAGCGGAGATAATCTTTGCTCAATAAAGGAGTATGGCGATTTTGATATGCTTGTAGACTGGAAAATCACAAAAGGTGGCGACAGTGGTATATACCTGAGAGGTTCGCCACAGGTTCAAATCTGGGATTATACCAAAGTAAGGGCAGGTGGCCAGATTGGATCTGGTGGTCTGTACAATAACAAGAAAAATCCTTCAAAGCCTCCGAAAATAGCTGATAATATTATTGGCGAATGGAATACTCTCAGAATTCTGATGATTGGTGAGAAGGTATCTGTATGGCTCAACGGAGAGCTCGTGGTTGATAATGTTACATTGGAGAATTACTGGGATGGTAATATCCCGATCTTCCCAAAAGGAGCTATCGAACTTCAAGCTCATGGTACTGATCTGGCTTTCAGAGATATATACGTAAGAGAAATCAGTGAAAAAGAATAAAACCTAACATCAGAGGAAATAGCTCAGGGATTTGCTTCACTCTTTAATGGTCGAAACCTGGATAACTGGGTTGGCGACAAAGAGGCTTATGCTTCTGAAGATGGCGTGATTGTCATAAATCCGGATAAAGGAAAGGGTGGTAATCTTTACACAGAAAAAGAGTTTGCTGATTTTATTTTCAGGTTTGAATTTAATCTTACTCCGCGAGCAAATAATGGTTTGGGTATAAGGGCTCCTCTCAGCGGCGATGCTGCCTATATCGGAATGGAAATTCAGATACTAGATGACACGGCACCAGTCTATGCTAACTTGAAACCTAATCAGTACCATGGATCAGTTTATGGTGTGATTCCTACCACAACCGGGTTCCTTAAGCCTGTTGGGGAGTGGAATTATGAAGAGGTCATTGTCAGTGGAACTCAGATCAAAGTTATCCTCGATGGCACTACCATTGTTGATGGTGATATTGCAGGTCCGAGGGATATCGGAACGTTAGATCACAATGATCATTCAGGATTGAAAAACAAAACTGGCCATATCGGATTTCCTGGACATGGTTCTTTAATTAAATTCAGAAAGTTAAGAATAAAAGATCTTTCAAAATAAAAGATTAAAAAATGAACAGCGTTTCCTTTCTGATAATTCTGTTTAATTTCACTTTCTGCCTGTTCTTAGGTAATGCCACCTGAACCTTTAGGACCAGTTCCTTCTGAGCGAAAGATTGCCTGGCAAGAAATGGAATATTACATGTTTGTTCATTTTACTTTTAATACTTTCTCAGATAAAGAATGGGGTTATGGCGATGAAAAGAATTTGTCTTTAATCCCTCTGAACTTGATTGTAAGTAATGTGCAAAAGTTGCCAGAGATTCCGGAATGAAAGGTAAAATTATAACAGAAATACATCATGACGGATTCTGTCTTTGGCCATTTCAGTTCACGAAATATTCAGTAAAAAATCAATCTTGAAAGATGGTAAGGGAGGAGCTCACATGACACCTGAATGTTTCAAACTTAGCACAACACTTGGATTCTACGTTTCATATTTTGTCTATATTGCTTTTCTCTCTAAATTTTAGTGAATAAAGGTCTGCCTCACTGAGTATCATATGAATTCAAATCCGTTTACCAATTAAA
>CAZDLO010000068.1:6715-17408 GCA_964506325.1 uncultured Tangfeifania sp. | reverse complement strand
TACTGCTTTTTATTTAATTACTGTGTCCGAGGGACTTTTTCAGTGCCCTCGGAATTTCCTTCGGTTTTTTTTGTGGAGAGTAGCACTTTGTTAAGAGTTCCACTTTTGCAAAGCAGTGATGTTTTGCTGATTGAATATGTTTTTTGATTCTGGCGTGTAAAGGAAGTTTATTTCTGAACTGTAATGTTCCGTAATCTTTCCCCTTACCATCTTCATCGTGCTGTTGAGCATGTGGTTTTGTTCAGTAAATGCTTCAGGCAGAATTGCTATGCATGCCGGCAGCCATCTTTCAGGAAACATATTTTCATATTTGCCTCCCTTTTTGTACTGATCCACTTCCTGTTTGATCATTTCCAGTGCCTTCTGGGCCCCTGCCTCACTGTTAAGGGTAATTCCCTGCTTCTCCAGCTGGCGCTTAATCTCAGCTATATTCGGCACGAATAATCCAACCGTGTATGGATTCTGATTGTTGTAAAGCATGGCCTGGTCAATAACCGGAGACTGATCTACCATAGCCTCTTCAATCCCTTCGGGACTGAATTTTTCCCCGTCATTGCCAATTAGAAGGCTCTTGAATCGCCCCATGACATATAGATAATTGTCGGCAGACAAATATCCCATATCACCGGTATGCAGCCAATTGTCGACGATCGTTTCACTGGTGGCCTTGGGATTTTTCCAGTACCCCTTCATTACATTACCGCCTTTTACAATGATTTCTCCTTTTTGACCTTTTGGAAGCTCGTTGCCGTCACTGTCGACGATTTTCGCCTCAAGGTGTGCAACAATTTTTCCTGACGATCCAAATTTTACCGCTAGCGGAGAATTGGCGGAAATGATCGGAGATGCTTCTGTAAGTCCGTACCCCTGGTAAACAGGTATTCCGATGGCACTGAAAAATCTTTGCAATTCTATATCCAGCAGGGCACCGCCTCCTATAAAGAATTTCAGGTTTCCACCGAAATTCTCACGAATCTTGGAAAAAATGATTTTGTCGTAAAGGACTACCAATGGCTTTAACAGGGCTCTCCATCCTTTTCCCTTGTTCCATCCATCTCCGTTATAGGCGTAGCCAACTTTGAGGGCGTGGTTGAATAATTTTTCCGTAATTGCACCTTTAGCCTGGATTCCCTTCTCAATGTTTTTGCGGAAATTTTTGGACAAGGCCGGGACGCTCATCATGATCACCGGTTTGATCTCCTTTATATTCAAAGGAACATTGCGAAGTGTCTCCAGAGGGGTCTTGCCGCTTTGAATAGAGGCAACAGAGGCTCCTTTCATCATAAAGGTATAAAGGCAGGCAGTGTGAGCGAATGAATGGTCCCAGGGTAAAGTCGCAAGTGTTATGTAATCAGAAGATATGTCTAGTACAGAATGTGCCTGGATAACATTGATGGCATAATTGTAATGCGTAAGCATGATCCCCTTTGGATCGGCTGTTGTTCCTGATGTATAGGAAATGTTAACTACATCGTCGGGCGCGATATTTTGCCAAATCTGTTCAAATTCCTTCCTGTTTTCTTCATTGGCCAGAAATTCGGCTCCTTTTTTGACAACATCCGCAAAATTTACCTCTTTTGTTTTAGGGCGGGCATTCCCATCCATCAGAATGACAGTTTCAAGATTTGGAAGCTGATCAATAATTTCGGCGAGTTTGGCAGCATGACCAGCAGAAATTATCATAATTTTGGCACCCGAATGTTCAATCCTGAATTTTAATTCGGATGGCTCCAGTTTAACAGACAGAGGGACATTGATTCCTCCGCAATATAAGATTGCGAGTTCACTGGTTAACCAATAATTCCTGCCTTCTGAGAGCAGTCCTGCCCGTTCGCCTTTTTTCATACCCAGAACCATTAATCCTGCGCCCAGCTGATAAACGGATTGCTGAATTTCCTGGTAGGAGGAGGGCACGTACTTATCAGTCAGTTTCTCCCAGAGCAACGGATTTTCCGGGAACTTCTTCACACTTGTTTCAAAAAGTTCTATTAATGTTTTCATCTGCTAATAAATTGATTTTTAATGGCCTGTAGGAATTCCCACATAATCATTTTCGGTTGTAGTGAATACTGCCACATGGGTATTTCATAGTTTGGTTCTATCGCGAAATTCAGATGTGAAAATATTAATTTTTGTTGACATTTCATTTTTTACATAGGTTATGCTGAAATGATGCTGGTCCTGATATCTGTATTGGAAATTTTTAATTTCGGGAAAACGCTGAAATTTACGTAAATCAACCAGGTGTTGTTTCGAAATGAAAGGTAGTTTTCGTTTTGTAGGTTTCTCCCGGGCGCAATGTGGTCGTTGGGAAGTTGTCGTGGTTGGGTGAATCCGCGTAGTGCTGGGTCTCAAGAGCTGCTCCCGAATAGCGGCCAAAGGTTGATCCGGCCTTGCGGTCCAGCGTGGGAATATAATACCCTGTGTAAAACTGCAATGCAGGTTCCGTGGTGTGGACAGTAATTTTTCTTCCTGATGATTCTTCCATTAATATTCCGGCTATGACCATCTTTTGTTGATCATTGTCGAGAATAAAATTGAGATCGTAACCGTCCGGCAGTTCTCCAATATCAGTGCCGATAGCTTTGGCAGCTGTAAAATCGAACGGAGTGCCTGCTACGTCAGCAAATTCCCCGGTAGGGATTAAATCGGGAGTTGTAATCGTTCTTTTTTTTCCGTAAACCTGCAATTTGTGATTCAAAATATTCTCCTTGCAGGCGGTGAGGTTAAAATAGGTGTGGTTGGTGAGATTTACCACGGTTGTTCGGTCTGTTACAGCCTTGTATTCGATTTGGAGTTCATTCTTATGGGTTAATTTATAAAGGATTGTGACATCAAGGTTTCCCGGAAAACCCTCTTCGAGGTGCACACTACGATATTTCAATTCCAGTCCCACAAAATCAGGCATCTCAATGGTTTTCGGTGCCCAAACCATCTTGTCAAACCCTGTGACGCCCCCGTGTAACTGGTGTGGTCCATGATTTACACTTAATTGATATGTTATACCTTCCAGATCAAATTTCGCATTTCCGATGCGGTTGCAGTATCTTCCGCACACTGCTCCAAAATAGGGATAACCGGCAAGATACTGTTCAGACAGGTACTCCTCCAAGGTGTCGAAACCCAGGACAATGTTCTCCTTAACCCCTTTTTTATCTGCCATTTCAATGGAAGTTATAATGGCCCCATAATTGGTAATCTTAACGATGATCCCGTTGGGATTAACAAGTGTGTAAAGTAAAATCTTTTCCCCCCTGGGACCCTGCCCGAAAATCTCTTTTTTAATGTTCATGATAAAGTAAATGTTTTATTTGTGTCCAATTGTTCCCGGTGATTGGCGGTAATAAGATGCAGTAATATTCCTGCAGCGAATTTCATTTTAATCAACAGGCTTCCTTAAGAATTTCAGTTTTATGCTGGAAAATACGAATTTCAGTTTACATTTACTAAAGTTAGCAGTTTTATTCAGAATGTCCGGTTATAAATTTATCCATTCGGAATTTTTCATGAAAGCAAACCGGTCAAATTTTGTTCTGCAGGGTTTATATTTCAGGTAGTGAAAAATATTTTTGCAATTTTGACCGATAAACCTAACTTTACGATAGGGATTTCAATTCCAGACCCAATATCAGGCAAACATTTCAAAAAGCATGGGTGGTTACGACATTATCGGGGATATTCACGGATATGCTTCCCTGCTGAAGCAACTTCTTTCAGAATTGGGATACAAACGCTCAGATGGTATTTGGCGTCATCCTGACAGGAAAGTCATTTTTGTCGGTGATTTTATCAACCGGGGTCCCGAGATTCGGGAGACTCTTCAATTGGTCCGAAGTATGGTTGAAGCCGGAAATGCCCTGGCTATCCTGGGAAATCATGAATACAGTTCCATACTTTACCATATCAAGGATGACAACGGTACATTCATGTCACGTCATATTGCAGGGAACAGGGTTCAGATTCAAAAAACCCTGACAGTATTCAAAAATTTTGACGAAGAATGGATAAGCAACCTGAAATGGATGCGTACCCTTCCGTTTTTTCTCGATTTGGGGGAAATCAGGGTTGCACACGCCTATTGGAATGACGATGAAATCAGTATCCTGAAGGATTATTTACCGGCCGGGCAATTGAAGAAGAAATTTCTCAGGGAAATGCATGAGAAGCGGCCTGATATGGCTTCAATTGTTTACAAGCTTTTAAAGGGACTGGAATTCAAATGTCCCAGGGATTTGATTATTAAATGCAGTAAAGGCCTAAGCCGGAAGGTATTCACCTTAAACTGGTGGACTGATCCCAAGGATAAGACATTCAGGGAACTTTATTTTGGCAGTAAATTTTTATTGCCGGATTATCACTTTCCTACCGAACTGGAACCAGTATACGAACCATATGGTACCGACCTTCCTATCGTATTTTTTGGTCATTATTGCCTGCAGGACGGGGCATCCATTATTCAGCAAAACATTTGCTGCCTCGACAGTTGTGTTGATACAACAAACAAACTGTCCGCCTACCGCTGGAGCGGGGAGAAACAGCTGAAAGCAGAAAATATGGTGGTTGTGGGATGAATATTATTCCCATTCAATCGTGGCCGGTGGCTTGGAACTGATGTCATATACCACCCTGTTGATGCCCCTGACTTTGTTAATGATATCGTTGGAGACCCTGGCCAGGAAGTCATAGGGCAGATGGACCCAGTCGGCTGTCATGCCATCGGTGGAGGCAACTGCTCTTAAAGCCACAACATTTTCGTAGGTTCTTTCATCTCCCATCACCCCCACCGACTGGACGGGAAGCAACATCACACCAGCCTGCCATACTTTATCATAGAGTCCCCAGTCCCTGAGGGCCTGGGTGAAAATTGCATCGGCTTCCTGCAATACCCTTACTTTTTCCGGCGTTACATCTGAAA
Source organism: uncultured Tangfeifania sp. (assembly GCA_964506325.1). GTDB lineage: Bacteria > Bacteroidota > Bacteroidia > Bacteroidales > Prolixibacteraceae > CAINVV01. The sequence continues at coordinate 12,493 of CAZDLO010000068.1, read as the reverse complement.
GTATACGGATGCCCAGGCCAGGGCCAGGGAATGGGTGCCTCCCAAGGAGTTCATCCTTCACGCCAAGAGCCTTGCCTACCCTCCGGACCTCATCTTTAAACAGGAGGTTCAGCGGTTCCACCACTTTTAGTTTCATTTTATCAGGCAGCCCTCCTACGTTGTGATGGGATTTAATGGTGGCCGATGGACCGTTGACTGAAACAGATTCTATCACATCAGGATAAATTGTGCCCTGGGCGAGCCACTTCACATCTTGTATTTTATGCGCTTCGACATCAAAGACTTCAATGAAATTCCTTCCTATAATCTTCCTTTTCTTTTCAGGATCCGTTACGCCCTGAAGGTCCTTCCAGAATTTCTCTTTAGCGTCAACACCTATAACATTAAGACCCATGCCTTTGTAGGACTCCAATACATCTGTGAACTCATTTTTCCTCAAAAGGCCGTTGTCTACAAAAATACAGCTCAGGTTGCTCCCAATAGCCCTGTTCAGCAAAACCCCGGCAACACTGGAATCAACCCCGCCTGAAAGTCCCAGTACCACTTTGTCATTGCCGAGTTTCTGGCGCAATTGGTCAATAGTAGCCTCGACAAATGAGTCAGGAGTCCAGTTTTGGCTGCATCCGCAGATGTTTACGAGGAAGTTTTCAAGTAACCTGGTGCCTTCCGTGGTATGGTAGACCTCAGGATGAAACTGTATGGCATAGGTAGGTTCATCCTTAACCTGGAATGCCGCATATTCTACATCCTCAGTGGATGCCAGAACTTCATAGTTCTCAGGCAGCCTGATGATGGTATCACCATGAGACATCCAAACCTGAGAGTTATCACTGATTTGGTTGAATAAGAGATTGCTGCCTTCAATCCATTTTAAATTTGCCCTTCCGTACTCTCTTGAATCCGAAGCTGCAACCTCTCCTCCATAGAAATGAGCCAGGTACTGAGCTCCGTAACATACTCCCAGCAATGGTAATTTCCCCCTGATTTCTGAAAGGTCTATTCTGGGGCCTTTTTCATCCCGGACCGAGAAAGGACTGCCCGAAAGTATAATTCCTTTGACTGTTTCATCGATAGCCGGAAAATGATTGAAAGGATGAATTTCACAAAAAACATTCAACTCGCGCACCCGGCGACCTATCAGCTGTGTGTATTGCGAACCGAAATCAAGGATGAGGATTTTCTCCATAAGGGAAGTGAAAAATGATGGTTTAAATATGGTGGCAAAGAAACAAAAATATAAGCGGGCAGACAATACAAGTTCTGCCAAAACCTGTTATTGTCTGCCCGCCTGATAGTATAGTTTTACAGATTTCTTATCCAGATATTCCTGTAGCTTACCGGGTTGCCATGGTCCTGTAATTCAAGGGATGAAGCCCCGTGAGCAGCGTATTTTGGAATGCCGATGTATTCGGTATGACCGAACAGGGATATGTTATTCTGCACCAGGACCCCATTTTGCAGAACTGTGACACGTGCAGGGGTGAACAGCGTTCCATCTTCCTTAAAACGTGGAGCTGTGTAAATTATGTCGTAGGTTTGCCATTCACCCGGTTTTTTGCATACATTCACCAGCGGTGCAAATTGTTTGTAAATGGATCCGGCCTGTCCGTTACGGTAGGTCCTGTTCTGATAATTGTCAAGTACCTGGAGCTCATATCTTCCCTGGAGAAAAATGCCGGAATTGCCCCGGCCCTGGCTTTCTCCCTTTACTTCAGAGGGCGTGCGCCATTCAATATGAAGCTGAAAATCCTCCATCTCCATTTTACTTTTTATGCCACCAGTCCCTTTTGTTACCGTAAAGCAATTGTCTGCAACAACCCAGCCGGAAGGCTCGTTTTTGGAGTTGGTCCAATTAGCATTGAAACTTTCCTGTGTGCCGTCAAACAGTATCAGGGCATCTGAGGGAGCTTCGGCCGGCGTTTGCCCGGGTGTTACAACAGTTACTTCGGGATCCCAGAATTCTGTCATTTCAGGCTTCATCTTTGCGGGATCTTCTTTTTCTTTTGCTGGTTCTGCGATCTGAGCGACCGTATTCAGGGCAAAAAACAGAGTAGGTACAAACAATAGTTTTCTCATTGTGATTATTTTTAAATTGCTAGATCATTCATTACTAGTTCAACTTTATGGAAAGTCTCGGTCTCAACCTGGTCAAACTTTTCACGCGTCGCCAATGGAGCTTTGACTTCGATGTAAAATTTAATCTTTGGTTCTGTCCCTGAGGGACGCACCGATACTTTTGTCCCATCGACGGTAAAGAACTGCAACACATTGGATGTGCTTTTCTGGTTTATTCGTTTAATTTCTCCGGTAATAAGGTTCTTTTCAACCAGGGTTTCGTAGTCTTTCACCCGCTCCAGGAGAGATCCGGCCAACATTTTGGGAGGGTGATTCCTGAAATTGACCATTAATTGCTCAATTTCTTCTGCTCCGGCTTTGCCTTTGCGTACGATGGATTTCATCTTTTCCCTGGAATATCCATATTTCAGGTAGATATCCTGAAGCATCTCGAAAAGTGTTAATTTATTTTCTTTTGCCCAGGCGGCAATTTCAGCAATCAGGGCACAGGAACTGACGGCATCCTTGTCGCGGACAAAATCAGCAGGCAAAAATCCAAAACTTTCCTCTCCGCCACCGATATAGGTTTTCTTTCCCTCGTTTTCGCGGATTACATCTGCAATGTATTTGAACCCGGTGTAGCAATCATAATATTCGACATCGTTTTTTGTTGCGATTTCGGCAACAAGTTCAGATGTAACGATGGTTTTTACGACATATTCCTTCCCTGTGAGTAGACCGAGTTCCTTTCGTTTGGTTATTATGTAGTAAAGGAAAATAAGGACGGTCTGGTTCCCGTTTACAAGAATGAATTCTCCTTTGTCATTTTTGATGGCAATCCCAAGCCGGTCAGCATCAGGGTCAGTTGCCATCACCAGGTCGGCATCAACTTCCCTGGCTTTTTTCAAGGCCAGGGCAAGAGCGGCCGGTTCTTCAGGGTTGGGAGATACAACGGTCGGAAAATCACCGCTCACTACATCCTGTTCCGGGATATGGATTACATTGGTAAATCCAATCCGGGCAAGCGCCATCGGAACCAGCCTGACACCTGTTCCATGAATAGGCGTGTAGACAATTTTAAGATCGTGTTGCCTTTTTATGGCCTCCGGTGAAAGCGATATAGATGCGACTTTATCCAGAAATAGTTCATCCATTTCTGCCCCCATGGAGTGGATAAGTTCATTTTTTCCATTAAACAGGATATCCTCCGCCTTTACTTTCTCTACTTCGGAAATGATATTCTTGTCGTGTGGCTCCACAATCTGGGATCCATCATCCCAATAAGCCTTGTAGCCGTTGTATTCTTTGGGATTGTGAGAAGCAGTGAGAATTATTCCGCTTTGCAATCCTAGTTCCCGGATGGCGAAAGAAAGTTCGGGAGTAGGTCTCAGCGATTCAAAAAGAAAAACTCTGATGCCATTGGCTGAGAAAATTGCAGCTGCTGTTTCTGAAAACAACCGGCTGTTGTTTCTGCAGTCATGACCAATTGCAACTTTAATCTCAGGCAGATGGGAAAAGGCTTTTTTCAGATAGTTGCTGAGTCCTTGTGTTGCGGCTCCAACAGTATAAATATTCATCCTGTTGGATCCAACCCCCATGATACCACGAAGTCCGCCGGTACCAAATTCCAGATCACGGTAGAAAGCGTCAATAAGGTCCGTGGGGTCCTCGTTTTTGAGTAATTTACTGACCTCATCTTTGGTTGCCGCATCGTATTTTCCTGACAACCAATCCTGTGCTTTTTTCAGCACATTTTCGGGAATTTCAATTCTTTGCATCATCTTGCAATTTTATAAGACATAATTTCAGACTATCCCTCCAATAGGGGATCTCAATTTCGAATGTTGATTTGATTTTTGATTTATTCAGGACCGAATAGGCAGGCCGTGTCGCAGGCAACGGGTAGGACGCCGTATCAATTGGAAAAACCCGGCACTTGATTTCCGGAGTGAATTCGAATATTGCCCTGGCAAAATCATACCAGCTTGCAATTCCTTCATTCGAAAAATGATATATTCCCGGTACAAACAGGCTCCTGTCTTCGGAGGTTTTCTGAAGAATTTGGAGGATGACCCTGGCGAGATCCACAGCATAGGTGGGAGTGCCTGCCTGGTCATCAACTATGCCAAGTTTGTCCCTATCCCTGCCTAGTCTCAGCATCGTTTTTACAAAATTATTGCCGTAAGCTGAATACAACCAGGAAGTTCTGATTATTATCGACTTGATTTCGGACCTTAACAAGGCCGTTTCTCCTTCCAGTTTGGTGATGCCATAAACGGAACGCGGCCTCACAATATCCTTCTCATGGTAGGGAGTCGACTTGAGCCCGTCGAAAAGGTAATCGGTTGAAATGTGTATTAGCCTGGCCCCGTGTTTCTTACAGCCTGCAGCTAAATTAGCCACCGCGTGATGGTTGATCATTTCAGCCAGTTTCTCTTCTTTTTCAGCCTTGTCAACTGCTGTATAGGCAGCACAGTTGACCACAACTGCAGGCTTTTCCCCGGAAAAAAAAGCATCAATACGGTCAGGATCGCAAATATCCAGTTCTTCAATATCGGTGAAAACAAAAGAGAGCCCTGGATAATCAGAGGCCGATTCTTGTATTGAGCGTCCAAGCTGACCTTTTGATCCTGTGACGATTATCTTCATGCTAATTCAGAATTGTTATTATAGGATTGGGAGAGGTAAAAGTAATAGAAAAGCTGAAATGCGAAAACGATATTGCTGAAATGATCCGTATTTTCTTCCCCTGGCTTTATCCCTCCTCTACAGGGGTTTAACAAGGCTTCATGGCTACTGTCCGAAGGCATTGTGTTCACCAGTTCTGAAAAGGATTTGAGGCAAGCATGGAATTGTAATATTTCACCTCTCCCGTCACTTCTTTTCCCAGCCATTCAGGACGGTCAAAAGATTCGTCCTCGTGTCTTAGTTCAACTTCTGCCACCACCAATCCTGCATTAAAACCCATAAATTCATCAACTTCAAACAGGTGATTTCCATACTTTATTTCATGCCTTATCTTGTCAATAATGCCGGGTTCGCATAGGCTCAAGAGTTCCTCTGCATCCTTTACGGAAATTTCCCTTTCCCACTCAAACCTGGATAGTCCGGAGCTGTCGGACTCCCCCTTTATGGTCAAAAATGCGGAGTCTCCTTTGATTCTTATTCTGACTGTTCGCGCTAAAACGGAAGAAATGTATCCCTGGGTGATCCTCCATGAACCCGTTGCTTCAGTTTTATAGTTTTCATTCAATACCAGAAATTTTCGTTCAATCTCCTGTGGCATAGCTTTTTTATCTTAATTTTTGTTTCTGTTTGGTTATTTTGGCCAGGGCTGATTAAACATCTTAAAATTGCCCTGCAAAACAGAGGAAAAAGTTTGTAAATCAAGCCCTTAGTGGGGCATGAAATTTTGATGGATTAGTTTGAATTGTAAAGAATTAATCCTACCTTTGCGCCCATTCAAAATAATGTCTAATTTATTAATTTTTAGGAGAATTTTAAAATGAGTGAAATCAACGAAAAACCTGAATTAAACGAAGAGGCAGAGCTTTCTGCTGCTGAGCCAGTTGCGCAGGAAATTATCGAAGAAGCACCTGTTCAGGAGCCGGCAGAAGAAGTAATTGCCGCTGTTACTGAAGAGCCTGTTGCAGAAGAAGTAGAAGCAGCTGTTGCTGAAGAGCCTGTTGCAGAAGAAGTAGAAGCAGCTGTTGCTGAAGAGCC
>CAZDLO010000068.1:0-6615 GCA_964506325.1 uncultured Tangfeifania sp. | reverse complement strand
CTGTTGCTGAAGAGCCTGTTGCAGAAGAAGTAGAAGCAGCTGTTGCTGAAGAGCCTGTAGTAGTTGCAAAAAAGCCTGTTGTTGAAGCGAAACCTGTTGCTGTAGTATTATCTACTGCTTCAACCAGCGAAGATGAATTTGACTGGGATGCATTTGAAGGGAAAAAGCCAACTTTCGGCTCCACGTCAAAACAATCAATGACGGAGATGTATGACAATACACTTTCTATTCTTCAGGAGAAGGAGTGTGTTGATGGTATCGTAATCTCAATGAACAAGCGTGAGGTGGTGGTCAATATTGGCTACAAATCTGATGGTATTGTTTCAGTCAATGAATTCAGGTACAATCCAGGCCTGAAAATTGGCGACACAGTTGAGGTTTATGTTGAAACCCTTGAAGATAAAAAGGGGCAGTTAACCTTATCGCACAAAAAAGCACGCGCTATGCGCAGCTGGGACCGTGTCAATTCTGCCCTTGAAAACGACGAAATTATTACCGGATTTATCAAATGCCGTACGAAAGGCGGTATGATTGTTGATGTATTTGGTATTGAGGCATTCCTGCCTGGTTCACAGATTGATGTTAAACCAATCCGCGACTACGATATTTATGTTGGAAAGACAATGGAATTCAAGGTGGTTAAGATTAATCATGAATTCAGAAATGTTGTTGTTTCTCACAAAGCATTGATTGAAGCCGAACTGGAACAACAGAAGAAAGATATCATTTCCAAGCTTGAAAAAGGTCAGGTACTTGAAGGAACTGTTAAGAACATTACCTCTTACGGTGTCTTTATCGATCTTGGCGGCGTAGACGGCTTGATTCATATCACTGACCTTAGTTGGGGACGCGTGGCCCATCCGAACGAAATCGTTCAGCTGGATGAGAAAATCAACGTGGTTATCCTCGACTTTGATGATGAGAAAAAGAGAATTGCTCTTGGATTAAAGCAACTTGCCTCACATCCATGGGACAATGTCAGTGCTGATCTCAAGGTGGGTGATGTTGTCAAAGGAAAAGTGGTCGTTATCGCTGATTACGGAGCATTTATCGAAATCGCTGCGGGCGTTGAAGGTTTGATCCACGTTTCAGAAATGAGCTGGTCCCAACACCTTCGTTCTGCTCAGGACTTCCTGAAAGTCGGAGACGAGGTGGAAGCTACCATCTTGACCCTGGATCGCGATGAACACAAAATGTCTTTGGGTATCAAACAAATGAAAAACGACCCATGGTCACAAATTGAAACCAGGTATATGATTGGTTCAACTCACACTGCCAAAGTTCGCAATTTCACCAATTTCGGTGTATTTGTTGAAATTGAGGAAGGTGTCGACGGCCTTATCCATATCAGCGACCTCAGCTGGACCAAGAAAATCAAACATCCGTCTGAGTTTACCTCCATTGGTTCTGAAATCGAAGTTCAGGTACTGGATATCGACAAGGAAAACCGTCGTTTGAGCCTTGGCCACAAGCAACTGGAAGAGAATCCATGGGATGTCTTTGAAACAATCTTTACTGTTGATTCAATTCACGAAGGTACTGTCATTGACCTTTTTGATAAAGGTGCTGTAATTTCCCTGCCTTATGGTGTTGAAGGTTTTGCTACCCCACGCCACCTGGTTAAGGAAGATGGTTCCCATGTAAAAATGGATGAGAAACTGGAATTCAAGGTGATTGAATTCTAAAAAACAGCCAAGAGAATCATCCTGTCCCACTCGCATGTATATAAAGATGAGAGAAAAACAGAAGAAAAAAAAAAAAAAAAAGCTGCAACCAAGCAAACCACCAAAAGTGTTAAACCTATGAAGGATACCATGGAAAAAACAACTTTGGGTGATATCAGCGAACTGGCAGCTTTACGTACGCAAATGGAGGAAAACGAGAAAAAATAAATCATCTCTTTCACTGCTGTGAATTTCAGTATTCAAAAGAATGGATCGCATACCTGTATCAGTGTGCAGGATGAAAATCTGGATGCAAAGATTGCCCCTGGGTTTAAGTCTGAGCTTGTTCTGATGATCGAAAATGGTGAAAAAAACATTTTGGTGAATTTGTCAGAATGCAAACAATGTGATTCATCCGGAATGAGCGCTCTCTTATTGGGCAATCGTCTGTGCAGGGGAGTTGACGGGAGGTTTGTTGTTTTCGGATTGACAGCTGCCATCAAAGAGAAACTGGATATTGCCAGGATCGACTCCTTGATGCTGTTCGCTGAAAGCGAGGTACAAGCAGAAAACTATTTCCTTGGATAAACATGAATGCTGACCGAAATATTGAAAAACCCGGCAAATTTTTGCCGGGTTTTTTTATCTTTGAACAATAACCCTCCGTATATATTTGTCAGAAAATCAATACTATGAATTCCTTTTCCGTCACAATCCTTGGGAGCAGCTCCGCATTGCCCACTTCTCAAAGGTTTCCTACTTCGCAGGTTGTCAAATTCAATGAGCAGCTTTTTTTGGTCGATTGTGGTGAAGGGACACAGATTCAATTACGGAAATACAGGTTCAAAATCGGGAAAATCAATCATATTTTCATTTCTCACCTTCATGGAGATCACATTTATGGTCTGCCCGGACTTATTTCATCCCTGGCACTGTATGGAAAGAAAGGCGAACTGCATATTTATGCTCATTCTGATCTTAAGCTAATGATGGAAGGCATGATGAAATTCATGAACGAAATCACAGACCTTACAGTAAAATACCATCCACTTAATTTTAAGCGCAGTTCCCCGCTTTATGAAGACAATAAAATCAGGATTACTTCATTTCCAGTGAAGCACAGGATCCCTTGCTGCGGATTCCTCTTTCAGGAACTAATTACCGAGCTACATCTTGACAAGCAGGCACTGGAGCAATACGATATTCCGGTCTCACAGCGGTTGAATATAAAGCACGGAGCAGATCTTACCCTTCCGGATGGCTCCGTAATTCCCAATAGGGAGCTTACAATCGCTCCGGTTCCCGCCAGGAGTTACGCTTTCTGTACAGATACACTTTTCAGGAAAAGCATTGTTCCTCTTATTGAAGGTGTTAACCTGCTATATCACGAAGCCACATTTGCCGGTGATATGGAGGAGCTTGCAAAAAAAACCTTTCATTCAACATCCCTCCAGGCTGCAGAAATTGCCCGTTTGGCCCGCGTAAAGAAACTTGTCCTCGGGCATTTTTCCTCAAGGTACAAAAGCGTTGACACCCTCGTTGAGGAAGCCAGGACTGTTTTTCCTGATACAGTTGCTGCCAGTGATGGTGATTGTTTTGAACTGTAATCCCGGTGGAGAATGGTTTATTTAGAATCCGGAAAAAAATCGCTTTTGAAATTCACCAGGTATAACCTTTCTTCTGCCCGGGTGAATGCTGTGTAAAACCACCGCAGGAATTCACGGTCAAGCATTTCGGCAGTGAGGTAGCCGTGGTCAAGAAAAACGGTTTTCCACTGTCCGCCCTGTGCCTTGTGGCAGGTTACAGCATACGAATATTTTACCTGCAAAGCATTAAAATACGGGTCCTCCCTGATTTTTTTCCACCGGTCCCGTTTGTTCCTGATCTCTTCGTAGTCCTCAGAAATGGCTTCATACAAGTGTTTGTTTTCTTCAGAAGTCAAAGCTGGAGACTCCGAGGTCAGCGTCTCCAGCAAAATTTTACATTCCAGCTCCAGGTCCTGGTAATCCATGAAGCGCAATACTACATCAGCAAAATGGAATCCATACCTCACTTCTTGTTTCCTGACACGTATGATTTCCGCGATATCCCCGTTTGCAATGAAATCGATATCTTCCGGTTCTTTTGCCCAGTGATAGTTATTTTTGACTATCATCAGGAAGTCTCCCCGCACAATCTGATCTTCCCGGTATAATATTGTTTTGCGAATCCCCTCATTGAAAAGATTCGCTCTTTTGTTTGAACGGGTGATAACTATGGTTTCATCCATTCCATGCCTGTTGTAACAGTTTGATATTTCATCAATGAGCTGATCTCCTCCAATCTTCACGATGTCATTAAATCCGTCGGTTGTTATTGCCCAGAATCCAACTGCTGATTCTTCCAGAATCCGGTTTCTTATGAAAGTTGCATTGGCAAGTATCCCGGAATCTAAGGATTGCCTGACAACCTCCCTCAATTCCACCTCTAATACGTCAAGACCGAACAATTGAAGCTCCTCCTTCTCCAGCGCTGGACTCATTGCAAGACCAACAGGTGGAAGTTGTGCAGTATCACCTGAAATTATCAGCTTGCAATTGAGACCGGCAACCACATATTCGATCAAATCTGAAAGCAGGTAACCCGAACCAAATACACTCTGGTCCTGTGGCAGGTTCGAAATCATGGACGCTTCATCCACTACGAAAATAGTATTCCTGGCAAGGTTCCTGTCCAGCGAAAATTTGCTCTGGGCATCTGTCGCAGACTGTTGTCGGTAGATTTTTTTATGAATGGTTGAGGCAGGTTTACCACTCTGTTTTGAAAGGACTTTTGCTGCCCGGCCGGTAGGGGCCAGTTGGATAAATTTGATTTTTAATTCATCCAGAACTTTTACCAGCGCACTAATGGCAGATGTTTTTCCAGTTCCTGCATAACCTTTTAACAGGAATAAGGAATTTGCCTCCGGTGATGACACGAAAGCAGCCAGTTTGTCAATCATCTCTTTCTGGCCACCTGTAGGTATGTGCCCAAGTTTTTGAAGTATCAGGTCGGAGATGAACTTTTTCATTGGTGCTTTATTTTTCTTGCCGGTTACAAGAGTAGGATATTTTATTTTAAATTTGTGGATTGTTGACCAATATATTGCGAAGGAGATAATTAATGGATCCTGTGTTTGTTTTTATTTCCCTGTTGATATTTATTATTTAGATCACAGTTCCTGTCTAATCTAAGCCAGAAGCATGTAAGAGCAGGGTGCTGTGCCATAGAACCTATAAAAAGATCCTATGCAAGATATCTGTTTTATCGACAAATCGTTCGATTACGAGCAGAGTAATTTATATCATTTGTCCATCCAGATTAGCCTGGATGGATTTTCTTATGCTATACTTGATATCCCCAGGGGAAAATATTCCGTTTTGAAATCCTTTAATTTCTTCCTTAAGCGGCCAAGACTCCTGTTTATGAAGGTTAGGGAACTTTGGAGCCAGGAAAATTTTCTCAACCTCAAATATAAAAGTGTGGAGATAATATACTCTTCCGAGATTTTCACACTCGTCCCCCAGGCTTTTTTTCAAAACGGGTATGCGGAAAAATACCTTGGCTTTAATCACGAAGCAGAAAAGGGGTACAGCCTGGAGAAAACGCTTCTGCCCAAAGCTGAAGCCTGGTGTATTTTTTCTGTGCCCGACAACCTGAAGGATTTTTTGGCCCTCAAATTTCCGAAGGCAGTTATTCGGCACAATCTTTATCCATTGGTGGAAAGGACCATTAAGGACAATAAGAATTATCCCGACAGAAAACAGGTTCACCTGAATTTCTTCAAATCATATTTTGAGCTGGTCGTTATCTCAGGGACTAAACTGCTTCTTTGCAATCAGTTCAATTATTCCCTGGACAACGACGTCATCTATTATGTTTTGTATGTTTTTGACCGGTTAAAACTTTCTCCCGATTCCACAGAACTGATCATTCATGGCAGTTTTCAGCAATCTGCGCCGCTGTACCAGGCCTTCAGGCAATATGTCAGAAAAACAGTTTTTGCCCGGCCCAATTCTGTATTCACATACAGTTATACATTTAGTCAGCAACCTGACTATTATTTTACTTCATTACTTGATCTGTACAAATGCGAATAATTGGAGGGGAATTGAAAGGAAGGTTGTTCAAACCGGGGAAAAATTTCAAGGCCCGGCCAACCACTGATTTTGCCAGGGAGAATCTGTTTAACATCCTTTCCAACAGAATTGATTTTGATGAGATTAAAGTGCTGGATCTTTTCGCCGGGACAGGTAGCATAACTTTTGAATTTGCTTCAAGAGGTTGTGAGTCAATAACATCTGTCGAAATTGATCATGTTCATTATGCTTTTATCTCATCTGTTATCCAACAACTGGACCTGAGCAGCAAAGTACACCTTTTAAGGTATGATGTGCTGAAATTTATACCACGTTGTACGGAAAAATATGATCTGGTTTTTGCTGATCCTCCCTACCAGCTTAAATCCCTCAGGGAGATTCCGGATCTTGTATTTAAACATGAACTTGTTAATCCCGGTGGAATACTCATACTGGAACATGGAAAGAGTGATAATTTTTCTTCCCATCCCAATATGTTCGAACAAAGAGTATATGGCAGTGTCCATTTTTCATTCTTTAAACCGTCTGCAGCAAATCAATGAAAATTACTTGCAGGATTGCGCGAAACCATTCAAGTTGCTGATTTAGAGCAGAATAAGTTATTTTTTTGAAAAATCTTTGGCAAACTGAAATATCAGGATCGCAAATTCGCAGGGGCATTATCAATTCTTGTTGCCTATTTTTATAAAAGTTCATTGCAGATAAACAAAACAAGTCGTATATTTGCAGTGCTTTTACAGGGAGCTCTTTTATTTCAAAAAAGAGACCTTAGAAGTACTTTGGTTTGGTAGTTCAGTTGGTTAGAATACCTGCCTGTCACGCAGGGGGTCGCG
>CAZDLO010000067.1:0-18610 GCA_964506325.1 uncultured Tangfeifania sp. | reverse complement strand
TTCCATCACCTCTATTTTACAGGTACCCCAACAGTGATCATGGCACTGGGGGCAACTTTCAGTGCCCTGGAAGTGGTACCGCTGGTACTGATGGGATTCGAAGCGTATGACAATTTGAAACTGAACAACAGCAACGAATGGATAAAAAAATACCGCTGGGCCATCAACAGTTTTATTGCAGTGGCATTCTGGAACCTGGTGGGGGCAGGCATCTTCGGATTCCTGATCAATCCACCAATTGCACTTTATTACATGCAGGGATTGAATACTACTGCAGTCCACGGCCATACTGCACTGTTCGGTGTCTATGGAATGCTTGGAATAGGTCTGATGCTTTTTGTGCTGCGTGATATGGACAAAGATGCTGTCTGGAATGAAAAATGGGTGAAATTTGCCTTCTGGAGTATCAACATCGGACTGGTAGCAATGGTGCTGATAAGCGTATTGCCCGTCGGAATAGCACAAACACTGGCCAGTGTGAAAAACGGACTGTGGTATGCCCGCTCGGCTGAATTCATGCAACAACCATACATTGCAACCTTTAAATGGCTGAGAATGATAGGTGACACCCTATTTGCCCTTGGAACAGTCGCACTGGCATGGTTTATATTTGGACTCAAAGGGGGATGGTCTCTCAAAAAGTGAAAATTTTCAAATAAAACTGGTAGCAGGGCATTACTTGTCCCCACACATAACGAAAAATTCACATTTAGACCTGTAACCTATCAATTTTTTACTTAATATTGCAAAAAGATTACAATATGCAATTGACATGGTTTTCAGATCACCTACCGAAATGAAAATATTCAGGGCAATTCTATTCGTTAATTATTAAGCAAAACAGATAAATGAAAAAGATCAACCTCCATACCGGACATCACCATATCTTGCCATAAGGTAAGCTGGAGTTGATCATTCTCACAATATTGAACAATTCATTGGCAGGCTTACCACAAAAAGGTAAGCCTGCTTTCATTTAAAATGACATGGAAAAAACTTTACGAATTGCCATACAGACCAAAGGACGGTTGAACGAAGACTCAATTCTCCTTTTCGAAGAGGCAGGAATCAGATTGATTGAAGGCAAAAGGAGACTCATCTCATCGGCCAAGAATTTCCCGCTGGAGGTATTGTATCTCAGGGATGACGATATTCCGCAGTGTGTGGCAGACGGTGTGGCGGATGTTGGTATTGTCGGACTGAATGAAGTCGAGGAACAAAAGAAAGTGGTGGATATCATCAAGAATCTGGGCTTCAGCAAATGCCGCTTGTCCCTTGCGATTCCCAAAGACATTGAATACAATGGCTTAGCCTGGTTTGAAGGAAAGAAGATTGCCACCTCCTACCCATCGATCCTGAAAGATTTCCTGGAAAGAAACAACATCCATTCAGATATTCACTTTATTGCAGGCTCAGTGGAGATTGCCCCGGGTATTGGTTTGGCCGACGCCATTTTTGACATAGTAAGTTCAGGCAGCACCCTGGTAAGCAACAGGTTAAAAGAAGTTGAGGTCGTCATGAAGTCTGAAGCTGTTCTGGTTGCCTGCCCCGAACTCTCCAAAGAAAAACAGGCAATCCTTGATGAGCTGATCTTCAGGATTGAATCGGTCGAAAATGGCAAAGGGAAGAAATATATCCTTCTTAATGCGCCCAATGAAAAAATGGAACAGATTATCAAGGTTCTCCCTGGCATGACTTCACCGACCCTGATGCCATTGGCCAAGCCCGGATGGAGTTCGCTTCACTCGGTGATAGCCGAATCCGAATTCTGGGAAGTTATCGGCAACCTGAAAAGAAACGGAGCGGAAGGGATCCTCGTATTACCCATTGAAAAGATCATCTTTTAATCTCAGTCATGCAATTCTACCGCTACCCTCCGAAAGAAAAGTGGGAATCCCTGATCAAACGGGCAACTGCCGACTACTCCGACAAACTACCTGTCGTTGAAGAGGTTATGCAAGATATCAAATCAAGGGGTGATGCATCCCTCTCAGAGTACACCCTGAAGTTTGACCGGGTCAGTATTACTGAATTTCAGGTTTCCGACGCTGAACTGAGGCAGGCTGAAAATAACATTTCCCCTGCTCTGGCCGATGCAATCCGGACTGCTGCAAACAACATAAGGAAATTCCATGAGGCACAGAAGATTCCGGACAAAGTGGTAGAAACATACCCCGGTGTCAAATGCTGGCAAAGGAACCTCCCCGTTGAGAAGGTGGGACTTTATATCCCCGGTGGATCAGCACCTCTTTTCTCAACAGTTCTGATGCTCGCCCTTCCGGCCATGATCGCAGGCTGTAAAGAGGTTATCCTGTGTTCACCGCCCGACCTTGCGGGAAGAATCCACCCGGCCATCCTTTTTGCTGCCAGCCTGTGTAATGTTTCCAGGGTGTTCAAACTCGGCGGCATACAGGCTATCGGAGCAATGGCATATGGCACGGAATCAATTCCTAAAGTCCACAAAATTTTCGGCCCCGGCAATTCATGGGTTACAGCAGCGAAACAATATGTTTCACTCAATACCTGTTCCATAGACATGCCGGCCGGACCATCCGAACTTGCAGTGGTCGCCGATCATACGGCTCATCCTGCCTTTGTGGCATCCGACCTGCTCTCCCAGGCAGAACACGGCCCCGACAGCCAGGTCATCCTGGTCACAACGGATGAGGCATTAACCGAAAAAGTCCGGACTGAAATCAGCAGGCAAACTGAGCCTCTTCCCCGCAAAGAGATCGTCAGGGCATCACTGGCACACAGCAGCATTATTTTGCTTCATTCCGATGAAGAGGTTATGGAGCTGATCAATCTGTATGCTCCGGAACACCTGATACTGCAGTCGGATAATGCTGCCGCGATGGCTGAAAAAGTAACGAATGCCGGTTCGGTGTTTATTGGTCATTACACTCCTGAGAGCGCTGGAGATTATGCCTCAGGAACAAACCACACACTACCTACAAACGGATGGGCACGCTCGGTCAGCGGACTGAACCTAGACAGTTTCTGCAAAAAAATAACCTACCAGGAAATCTCCAGGGAGGGACTTCAGCAACTGGGACCAGTTATTGAAACCATGGCCGGAGCCGAACAGCTTGATGCACATAAAAATGCAGTCACCATCAGGCTGAAGAATTTGTGAAAATCCTTGAAAGGACTGTATAGAGAATTCAATATTAAGCTTGTTTATCCCGCAATTGAATTATAAATAAATGATTATTAAAAGTATATGAAGTTTTCACTTGAAAATATTACCCGGAACAACATCCGCTCTCTGCAACCCTATTCAAGTGCCAGGGATGAGTTTACTGGTGAAGCCTCCGTCTTCCTGGATGCCAATGAGAACCCATACAATGCTCCCTTCAACCGCTACCCGGATCCGCATCAACTGCAACTGAAGAGGCAAATCGGGCTACTGAAGGCCATTTCGGGGGATCACATTTTCCTTGGAAATGGCAGTGATGAACCCATCGACTTACTTTTCAGGGCTTTTTGTGTGCCGGGGACCGACAATGTAGTATCAATATCACCGACTTACGGCATGTACAGGGTTGCTGCCGACATCAACAATATTACCTACAGGGAGGTTTTGCTGGAAAATGATTTCAGCATGAAGGCAGAAAAAATATTGTCAGCAACTGATTCAAACACCAGGCTGATTTTTCTCTGTTCCCCAAACAACCCTACCGGAAACGCCCTGGATCGGGAAGAAATAATCAGCGTAATTGAGAATTTCAGCGGCCTGGTCATTCTGGATGAGGCTTATATCGATTTTTGTCCGGATAAATCTATGCTGGCACAAATTGAAAAATTCCAGAACCTGGTGATCCTTCAGACGCTGTCAAAAGCCTGGGGACTGGCTGGAATTAGACTGGGAATGGCATTTGCATCTGCTGAGATAGTCGGTATATTGAGCAAAATAAAATACCCTTACAATATCAACCTGCTGACACAGGAAAAGGCACTGGAGATGCTCCAGTCTGCCGAACAGAAAAACAATTGGGTGGATGCCATACTTCAACAGAAAAAAAAGCTGGAAGATGAGCTTTCAAGGATACCTGCTGTGATAAAACTTTATCCGAGCGATGCCAACTTTATCCTGGTAAAAACAACGGCTGCCAAAAAAATTTACGATGCTTTGGTGAGCAGGCAAATTATCGTTCGCGACAGGTCAAAAGTGGCACTCTGCGGAGAATCACTCAGAATTACCGTCGGAACTGCTGAGGAGAACAGATTATTGACAGATGCGCTGACTGACATTGGAAGAAACCTGTAATTTCGTTTTAAAAGTTTCATGGCAAAGCCCTATCCGACAACAAAAATAATACCGCCTAAACAACCTTGAGGGTTATCCTTTTGAACCAGGGAAGGCTGCAGGGCAAAAAACAACAAATTATTGACAGATGAAAAAAGCACTCTTTATTGACAGGGACGGCACGCTGATCGTCGAACCGCAGGAGGATTTCCAGGTTGACACCCTTGAAAAACTTGAATTCCTGCCCGGAGTCTTCCGCAACCTGTATAACATAGCCAGGCAGTTCGACTACGAGCTTATCATGGTATCCAACCAGGATGGAATGGGAAGCGAGGAGTATCCGGAAGAAAATTTTCACCTTGTTCAGGGTAAAGTGCTAAAAGCTTTCGAAAACGAGGGTATAACCTTCAAGCGCATATTTATCGATTGTTCTTTTCCAGAAGATCAGTCACCAACCAGGAAACCGGAGATTGGACTCCTGCACGAATTTCTGGACGGTACTTACGATTTGGCCAACTCATTCGTCATTGGTGATCGCCTAACAGATGTACAAATGGCTAAAAACCTTGGGTCCAAAGCCATCTACTATGCTCCGGAAAATCGTTCCGGCGAACTGTTGGACAGCAACCTGTCTGCTTCGTGTGCCATGGTGTCCGATGATTGGGATGAAATATTCATTTTCCTCTCAGAGTATGAACGAAAGGCATCCGTCAAAAGAGAAACCAAAGAGACCAATGTATTTGTTGAAATTAATCTCGCAGGGAAAGGAATTGGCAGGATATCGACCGGCCTGCATTTTTTCGATCATATGCTGCAGCAGATTTCCACCCATTCGGGCTGTGATCTCACAGTCCAGGTTATTGGTGATCTCGAGGTTGATGAGCATCATACTGTTGAGGATACAGCTATAGCACTGGGCGAAGTGATCCGCAATGCACTGGGCGACAAACGCGGCATTGATCGCTACGGCTTTTGCCTGCCCATGGACGACTGCCTGGCACAGGTGGCCCTGGATTTTGGCGGTAGGCCCTGGCTTGTATGGGAGGCTGAATTCCAGCGCGAATATGTCGGAGATATGCCAACTGAACTTTTTCACCACTTTTTCAAATCATTTTCCGATGCAGCACGCTGCAATTTGAATATCTGGGCTGAGGGAACCAACGAGCACCATAAAATAGAGGGAATTTTCAAAGCCTTCGCCCGTTCCATTAAGATGGCAGTAAGGAAAGATCCCTTTCAGAATACACTTCCAAGTTCGAAAGGAACACTTTAAATGATTTGACAATAAATATCAACGACCTGAAATTATAACTGTGCAGCTTTCTGCCAAACCGAAAATATTCCAAAATGACATCAGACCAAATCAAAGAAACCGCAGTACTTCTGATCCACTGCCCCGACCAGCAGGGAATCCTGGCAGCTGTTACCCAGTTCCTTAACAAGAATAACGGGAACATTATTTACCTCGACCAGCATGTTGACCGGGCAGAATCCATTTTTTTCATGCGCGCGGAATGGGAACTTGACCTTTTCGATATTCCCAGGGAGAAAATTTCTGACTATTTTGACACCCTGATTGCCAAGAAATTCAACATTCATTTTACCCTGCATTTTTCAAATGAAAAACCTCGAATGGCACTCTTCGTTTCGAAAATGTCGCACTGCCTGTTTGATATCCTGGCACGGCATCTAGCAGGAGATTGGGACGTGGAAATACCCCTGATAATCAGCAACCACAACGATCTAAAACCAATAGCAGACCGCTTTGGAATTAATTATCACTGCATTCCGAAAAACAGTAACAATAAGGCAGAACAGGAAGCCAAAGAAATCGCCCTGCTGAAGGAGAATAAGATTGACCTTATTGTCCTGGGCCGTTACATGCAGGTTTTGAGTGACAGTTTCGTTTCGGCTTTCCCGAACCGTGTTATCAATATACACCATTCATTTTTACCAGCTTTTGCCGGGGCCAAGCCTTATCATGCAGCCCATGAGCGGGGTGTTAAAATCATCGGGGCAACCAGTCACTATGTTACCGCCGACCTCGACGCTGGACCAATCATTGCCCAGGACGTGGTTAGAATCTCTCATGTCGACAGTATTGAAAGCCTGGTCCGCAAAGGCCAGGACCTTGAGAAAATTGTGCTTAGCGAGGCCGTATACAAGCACCTTCAGCGCAAGATCCTTGTATTCAACAACCGGACTATCATTTTCAACTGAGATACCCACATGATAATCTTCACACCAACCAATATGAAAATAAAAGCAACAACGAATATACTTTCTGCGGCATTGCTGCTGGTCGCCCTTACTTCCTGGTCGCAGATCCCGGTTAAGGAGATCCCTGCAGAATATGGGTACATTGTAAAAATTGGCGACAGGGCACCTGAATTTTCGGCAACACTCGACCAGGGGAAGAAAATCACCTCTTCCACCGACTTCAGGGGAAAAATTGTCATGCTGCAGTTTACTGCGAGCTGGTGCAGTGTTTGCCGCAAGGAGATGCCTTTTATTGAGAAAGATATCTGGCAGAAGCACAAACAGAACAAGGATTTTCTTCTGATCGGCATTGATTTGGACGAACCCCTGGAGAAAGTTAAGAAATTCAGGGACGACATTAAAGTCACCTACCCGTTGGCCCTGGATCCGGGAGGCAATATCTTCAGACTTTTTGCTGAGAAAAAAGCCGGAGTGACACGCAATGTGATCATTGATAAAACAGGTAAAATTGTTTACATGACCAGGCTTTTCAAGGAAGAAGAGTTTGCAGAGATGGTGAAAGTCATTGATACGCTGCTGGAAAAATAACCGCCTGCATATGAAATACCCACGAGAATTTTTCACACCAACCGAAAATGAATTTCAGGGTATTCCATCAGGCCTTTCAAATAAAATTACATTTTAATGAAAGTCGCGATCATAAAATACAACGCAGGCAACATTCAGTCTGTCGATTACGCCCTGGGAAGGCTGGGTGTTGAGGCTTCCGTCACATCGGATCATGAGGAGATAAGGTCTGCTGATAAAGTCATCTTTCCCGGAGTTGGTGAGGCTTCTACCACAATGGCCTATTTACGCCAACACAAACTGGACAAGCTGATAACAGAATTAAAACAACCGGTACTGGGAATCTGCCTCGGATTGCAATTGATGTGCAGGCACTCCGAAGAAGGTGATACACAATGCCTTGGAATATTCGAAGAGACCGTCAGGAAATTTATCCTGCAACCCGGTCTTTTGCAGTCCATGAAGATTCCGCACATGGGATGGAACACTATCTCAGGATTAAGAAGTGATCTGTTCGATCCCACAGTAGAAGGAGAATATTGCTATTTTGTCCACTCCTATTATGCCACTACCGGAATTAATACGGCTGCTGTGTGCAATTATCCTGGCTCCTTCAGTGCCGCCCTTCAGAAAGACAACTTTTATGCAGTGCAGTTTCATCCCGAAAAAAGCGGGTCCGTTGGTTCAAAAATCCTTGAGAACTTTCTTAAACTATCTGATTGATTATGAGTATTGAAATCATTCCAGCGATCGATATTATTGGTGGCAAATGCGTCAGGCTGAGCCAGGGTGACTACAACAGGAAAACCATCTACAACGAGGATCCGCTGGAAGTTGCAAAGATGTTTGAATCTTCCGGGATTAAGCGATTGCACCTGGTCGACCTGGACGGAGCAAAAGCCCATCACATTGTCAACCACAAGGTTCTGGAAAGAATTGCCACAAATACCAGGCTTATCATAGATTTTGGAGGAGGGTTAAAAAGCAGCAAAGACCTGCATACTGCCTTCGAAGCCGGTGCCGCCATGATAACAGGAGGGAGTATAGCCGTTAAATCCCCTAAAACAATGATTGGCTGGATTGAAAATTTTGGTTCTGAAAGGATTATTCTTGGTGCCGATGCGGCAGGTAAAAAAATTGCCATTGCAGGATGGACCGAAGACAGCGGACTGGATCTTTTCCAGTTCATAGCTCAATGGCGGGGAAAAGGGATAGACAAGGTGATCAGTACGGATATAAGCCGCGACGGGATGTTGCAGGGTCCTGCCATCGAGCTTTACCGCGAAATACTGCAGCAAAACCCGGAGTTATACCTGATAGCCAGCGGCGGAGTTGGCTCTGCCTGGGATATCCTGGAACTCGAAAAGATTGGCGTTCCTGCTGTCATTGTCGGAAAAGCAATTTATGAAGGAAAAATCACCCTGGATGAAATCTGCAGAATAAACAACCAGGAAATAGAAAAAAAATAAGTATGCTTAGCAAACGCATCATACCATGTCTTGACATACGCAATGGACAGACCGTCAAGGGCGTAAATTTCATCAACATCCGTGAAGTTGGTGACCCCGTTGAACTTGGAAAACTCTATTCCGAACAGGGTGCGGATGAGCTGGTATTTCTCGACATCACCGCAACACACGAGGGGAGAAAAACTTTTGTTGAACTTGTAAGACGCATCGCCGCCAATATAAATATTCCTTTCACCGTTGGGGGGGGAATCAGCGAGCTAAAGGATGCTGATGCCTTGCTGGCAGCAGGTGCCGACAAAATATCCATCAACTCATCGGCCATAAAGAATCCTGAACTCATCAACGATCTTGCCCGCCATTTTGGAAGCCAGTTTGTTGTAGTAGCCATTGATGCGCGTGAAGACATCAATCACCGCTGGGAGGCAACCATCCACGGAGGCAGGATACCTGCAGGAAAAGAACTGTATTCATGGGCTAAGGAGGCCGAAAACAGGGGGGCCGGGGAAATACTGTTTACCTCCATGAATCATGATGGAACAAAAAACGGATTTGCACTGGAGGCACTTGCCAACCTTTCCGGCATTCTTACCATCCCGCTGATAGCGTCAGGAGGAGCAGGGACAATGGAACATTTTGCCGAAGTATTTACACGTGGAAAGGCTGATGCCGGATTGGCTGCAAGTATATTCCATTTTGGAGAGATAGCCATTCCGGATTTAAAAAACTATCTTCGCACTGCAGGGATTACAGTGAGATAACTGTTGGGCATTGTTTCCCCGGAGCAGTTGACAGTTGTGAGTTTTTCGTTAAAAAGTATTATTGAAACCAACATTCTGATGAACATAGATTTCACCAAAGACCCTTCAGGACTAGTTCCTGCCATCATCCAGGACCAACATTCAGGCAAGGTACTGATGCTTGGCTATATGAACCCGGAGGCCTATGAGAAAACTGTACGGAGTGGACAGGTAACCTTTTACAGCCGCACCCGCAAACGGTTGTGGACAAAGGGTGAAGAATCAGGCAACTTCCTGAACGTCGTTTCACTCCATACCGACTGTGACAACGACACCCTTTTAATCAAAGTAATTCCTGTGGGTCCGGTCTGTCATACCGGGGCAGATACCTGCTGGGAAGAATCCAATCCCACGGATGACTTTTATTTCCTCAAAACTCTTCAGGAATTCATCTCCAGGCGAAAGGCTGAGATGCCTAAAGGCTCTTATACTACTTCTCTTTTCGAGTCAGGGACAGCCAAAATTGCCCAGAAAGTCGGAGAGGAAGCAGTTGAGACAGTCATAGAAGCAATGGCCAATAATGACGAACGATTGATCTACGAGGCATCTGATCTTGTTTACCATCTTATCGTATTACTCTCACACAAAGGCTATTCGCTCGCAGACCTGGCAACCGAGCTTAAAAAAAGGCACAAATAAAAAATACAACAGAACCTCCGGCGTATTTTCTGTTGATGCGGAAATATGCGTATTTTGAGTAATCCAAAATCTCAAATCAAAAATCCATGATGAACCGGCTTGCATTGATCTTTATTATGACCCTGACAATCGCAGGCAACTGTGTGGCAAAGGATCCTGAGATTTCTAAAATGGACAGGGCCATTTTGGAAAACAAACTAAAGACCTTTTCAGGTGACCGAAACCTCCCCATTGGAGACCTTGTTTTACGCATTGGCATGGATTTTCTGAATACACCCTATGTGGCAAAAACGCTGGATTTAACCAGAGAGGAGAAATTGGTGATCAACCTTCACCAGCTCGATTGTACCACTTTTGCGGAAAACTGCCTGGCACTCGCACTGACCCTAAAAAGCCAACAGCCCGGTGTGCCAAAGTTTTGTGAAGAACTTGAGGGCATCAGGTACAGGGGAGGTAAAATGGATGGATATACCAGCAGGCTGCATTATTTCAGCGAATGGATCCGGGACAATGAATCAAGATATCACGTTAAGGCTGTGGCGGAAGAAATGGGAGGTAAAGAACTCCGGCTCAACCTAAATTTCATGAGTACACATCCAAAGGAATATCCTCAGCTCATCAATGATCCTGCAGCAACACAAAGGATTAAGGAAATGGAGGAGAATGTCTCTGCAGGCAAATTCTTCTATATACCTTCCGAACAGTTTGCCGGAATTGAAAATAAGGTAAAAGACGGGGACATAGTGACTCTTACCACTTCCATTCCTGGCATTGATGTGTCGCACGTCGGGATACTTTTCGCAAAGGATGGGAAAGTGTACCTGCTTCATGCTTCCTCAACCCTGCAGAAAGTAATTGTGAGCACTGAAACATTCGCCCAATACATTGCCAAAAGCAAGAGAACGACCGGGATCATGATAGCTAGACCAATGTATAAATGACATTGTATCAATCAGTCAGATACACCCTGTTGCTGATTTTGTAGTTTGTGCCGGCTTTTTACACACCTTTCCAGATGTTCCAGATCCAGTTGATCAGCAGCAGTACAATGGCCGGGATGGCAATTATTTTTCGCCGCAGGTTTTTTTCGGACTGAAGAAAAAAATGATAAAAGGTATCCTTCCTGAGAAGAATATCATACACGATCCAGAAGGGTGAAATCACCAGTATTCCGAAAATCACGAACCCGAGGGGGTTCCAGTAAAGGCCACCGGCAAGGTCGCCCTGTATCAAGGCAATCACAGAACGCGTTGAACCGCAGGAAGGGCAAGGGATATGGGCAAAATGCCTGATGAGGCATACATCATAGGTTGTCGCAACCTCCTCCGGTTTAAGCTGACTGACAAGGACAACCCAGCCATACCCAACCAGGCAGGCGAGGGACATAAAAAGATAAAATCTGTTACGCGTAAGGGACATTAATACAATGCCATCATCAGTTTTTCTGTGTTTTTCCGGCGGGTAACTCCCATAATGGTAATCCAGTCCACCAGCACCCATACACCCAATCCACCACAGGTGAGCAATTTGGCTACTCCCAGGCCCGTGTCACCGATCATGAAACGGTCAACAGCCAAGGGTCCTGTAAGTAAAGAGACAATCAGAATGATAACCGGGTCGTTAAAGTGCATGTACTGCAACATTCGCCACTTGGATTCCTCCATTGCGAGCAGTCGTTCCCTGATATGGTATACCTGATGCTCTTCCAGAAATTTGGCATTGGCCATCAAAAACATATCCACACTTTGTGCATCCATAGGTTAATAATTAATGAATTAACAGTTTTTACGCATTACTGGTCGGCATTCAAACTAACAATTAGACAATAAAACCTACTTAAAATTACACATTAAGAGCACATTACCCAATTTTTTCAGGAAATTTTCGATTCAAAATATCACAATTGAACCAGCATATCACGAACAGACAAGAAAATGCGGACAACTTTCTACTCCACTGTCGGGGCGAATTATTTATTTTTCAACCTGTCCCTGAAAATTTTTTCAAATTTTTCAACTTTCGGCTGAATCACAAATTGACAGTAAGGTTCATTTTTATGCAGACTGTAGTATTCCTTGTGGTAGTCTTCAGCTTCATAAAACACCTGGGCAGCTTCTACTTTTGTAACAATGGAACGATCATAGACTTTGGCTTTGTTTAAAGCACCGATCAACAGGTTCGCAACTTCACGCTGCGAATCGCTGCTGTAGAAGATGACCGACCTGTATTGCGTACCCACATCAGCACCCTGCCTGTTTAAGGTGGTCGGATCATGCACCGTGAAGAAAACCTTCAACAACTCTTCCACACTGGTTTCCAGAGGATCAAAAACTATCTGAACTACTTCTGCATGACCGGTTTCGCCACCGCAAACCTCCCGGTAGGTCGGGTTAGGAACATCTCCCCCGGAATAACCGGAAGTCACCTTTTCAACTCCCCGGAGATTTCTGTAGATGGCCTCTATACACCAGAAACAGCCACCTCCGAGGATAATAGTATCCAATTTTGCAGTCACCGGTTTAACCCCTGCATTATCCGGTTCAAATTCCAGTGCTATTGAATTCATGCAGTATCGCTTTCCTGTGGGGGCCGGACCATCGTCGAAAAGATGGCCGAGATGCGCATCACAGCGTCCACAAAGTGCTTCTGTCCTGTCCATTCCATGACTTCTGTCGGATTTAAAAATTACACTCCCTGGATCTGTTTGTTCAAAGAAACTAGGCCAGCCACACTCACTTGCAAATTTTGCATCCGAGCGAAACAGCATATTTCCACAAGCAGCACAATAATAAGTGCCTTTGCCTGTAAAATCCCAGTACTTTCCTGTAAATGAACGTTCTGTTGCCTTGTTGCGCGCAACTTCATACAGATCTGCCGGCAGTACTCTTTTCCATTCAGTATCAGCA
The DNA here is from genome assembly GCA_964506325.1 of uncultured Tangfeifania sp. Taxonomy (GTDB): domain Bacteria; phylum Bacteroidota; class Bacteroidia; order Bacteroidales; family Prolixibacteraceae; genus CAINVV01. The sequence continues at coordinate 5,763 of CAZDLO010000067.1, read as the reverse complement.
ACATGGAGAACTGCATGGTCTGTTCTGGAATAATATGGATTTCCAGGTTTTTTATCATTGGATGTTTTCATGTCTGAAATGTTTGGTGAATTAAATGTGGCAGTCCCTGTTAGCTCACCACCTTGACCAGCTTTCAGGTTTTTTTCCTTATTCGTCAGTCCGCACATGGTGAGAACCAGGGTAATCGCCGGTATTAAAACAAGTGACTGAAAGATTACTTTCCGTTTCATCAGTATATAATTTTGTTTACCTGTTTGCCTGATGGAATACCCACATCTTCATTTTCGGTTGGTTTGAAAATCTTCTAATGGATATTTCATAACGTCAATTGACTTTATGAATCTTTTACGAAGAAAAAAGGAGGCGGTTAACCCGGAGGCAGGTTATTTTTCGATGGCAGATATCTCAACTTCCTGCATTTTTCACAATTCCCCGTAATGATCAGTGATACAGTGACTGCACAACAGGAAAAAGTACAGAAAAATCACTGTGGCACCATTACAAAACACAAAAATCCGGCAATACACGGAAGAGGTGCATCCAAATTGCTTAAAGGTGAGATATAAAAATTCAGTTTAACTGAATCCTGCGAAATCAGGTCAGATACATTAAATAAAACGAAATCCCCCTTTTTGTCCCTGTTTAAAAAGGATTATATCAGCGCGTTCACAGGTGATCAGGCAACCGGTGTTAATTTTATCAAACCAGGGCAAAATTTTTTGGGTAAAACGATCAATTTTTTCCGCCTCATCCACAATTTCAATCACAACAGGCAATTTTTCAGTGATCTCCCAAAAACGCGTTGATCGCACCACACTGCTTGACCCGTAACCCATGACACCCTTCAGGACAGTCGCCCCGCTGAGCCCATAGCGTTTGGCAGCAAAAACAAGGGTTTCATAAAGGAGCCCATGTTTGAACCTGTCAGTCGAACTTACAAAGATTCGAAGCACTTTGGCTTCTTTACCTGTATCCATGACTAGAACATTTTAGTTAGGGCATTGCCAAAAAATACGGCAACCAATCCCAGGAAAACACTCAATCCTGTATAAAGGGAAAAATAGAGGAAGTTACCTTCTCTCAACAAGATCATATTTTCATTGGCAAACGTCGAAAAGGTGGTAAACCCACCGCAGAATCCGATTGTCAGGAATATCCTCCATTCATCATTGATAAGGTTTGTTCTTTCCGAAATACCAAAGATTAAACCAATCAACAGGCAGCCTAGCAGATTGACCACCATCGTTCCGAATGGAAACGAGGAGGCAATACTGTTTTGTACCAACTTTGAAATAAGATACCTGGCAATTCCACCTATGAAACTGCCTGAACCAATGAAAAACAGGGTTTTAAGCATACACGAAGATAAGGAGAAATTATGAGTTATGAGTTATGAGTTATGATAGCTGGATTTCAGGAATTGGTTTTGACAAGCTTCAGAAACATCTCCAGTCCCATCCGCTTCGAATCGTCCATGTGGTAAAAAATATTCTCACGGAAATAGGCTTCAAAAGGATAGGATGGGTAGTGCTGCTGGTACTCAGCAATAACTTCAGGGATGTGCACGATACCATCATCAAGTGCTTCTGAGAACATTTTTTCAAAAGAAGCATCTACGGGTTTATTGGCCACCCAGCAGGCAAAAACAAAATCCAGGCCGGTAAGGTTTTTCCAGGCTTCTCCCAGATCGTAAACATAAGGAAACATTACCTCCGCTTCAAAAACCCGGTCTCCGATTATTACCCCTGCACTGTTCTCCCTGATCTCCTCCCGGATGTAATCCATACCCCCATTTTGCCACTCAGGCTGTATTCTCCAGTAATCCCTTGCCAGGATTTTCACCAGCTGCACAGAAGTCCGGGACTGGTAATCCAGCACAATGGTTTTGACTTCCGCTATCGGAACGTGACTTACAAGTACTACGGTTCTTACCTTACCGGAACAGGAGATGCAGAAATCGGTCAGGATTTTGGCACCGGGTATGCCGGAAATTTCTGCGACCGGAATGAGTCCGATATCCGCAGCGCCTGATTTTAGCTTATCTGCACAAACAGAGGGGATATCCAGCGACAGTTCAATTGAATCCAGCAGGGCAGAGTGGGAAATTCCGTACAGGAAGGGTTTGGAGTTCAGGTAGGTAATTGCGGAAATCTTAATTCTACTCATATAGGGGAAATATCTGGCAAAATTAGCAAAGTTTGGGAGTTGATTCCCTGCATGCAGACATTAAAAATGAACTTCTGTAACACCGCGGATTTTGTTACTTTTGTACTTTAATTGTAAAAAAAATTACCGGATGGAATTGCAGATGTTGACAGCCATCTCGCCTGTAGACGGCCGCTACCGCGACAAAGTAGCTGAGCTTGGCGATTATTTCTCGGAGTTTGCCCTGATCCGATACCGGGTATTTGTCGAAGTGGAATATTTCATCGCCCTGACTGAGATTCCATTGCCACAGTTAACTTCTTTCCCCGGCGACAAACTGACTGACCTGCGTAACCTTTTCCTGAATTTTTCACTGGAGGATGCGGTCAGGATAAAGGATATAGAGAAAGTAACAAACCACGATGTCAAGGCCGTTGAATATTTTCTGAAAGAAGAATTCGATTCTATCGGACTTTCCCCCTTCAAGGAATTCATCCATTTTGGCCTTACCTCCCAGGACATCAACAATACGGCAGTTCCATGCTCGATACAGGACGCGGTCAATGAAATCTATCTTCCTGCCATGGAAGAACTTGTGGCAAAACTGAATGAACTCTCCGTTTCATGGAGAAATGTTCCAATGCTCGCCAAAACTCACGGTCAGCCTGCATCCCCTACCCTTCTTGGCAAAGAGATACGTGTTTTCACTGAAAGGCTCGAAGTGCAGCTTTCCCAGCTGAAAAGAATTCCCTGCTATGCAAAATTTGGCGGAGCCACAGGGAATTTCAATGCCCATTATGTGGCCTACCCTGCTATCGATTGGGTGGAATTTGCCAATCGATTTACCAGGAATGCACTGAAACTCGAGAGGTCGCAAACCACCACTCAAATTGCCCACTATGACAATTATGCGGCAATTTTTGATTGTATGAAAAGAATCAATACCATTCTTATAGACCTTGACCGTGACTTCTGGAGTTATATCTCCATGAACTATTTCAAACAGCAGATCAAAAAAGGAGAGATAGGCTCTTCCGCCATGCCTCACAAGGTCAATCCGATCGATTTCGAGAATTCAGAGGGCAACCTTGGCGTTGCCAATGCCCTTTTCGAGCATTTCTCAGCCAAACTGCCCATTTCAAGATTGCAGCGCGACCTAACGGATTCAACTGTATTGCGCAATGTAGGAGTACCTATTGCTCACACTTTGTTGTCGGTGAAATCTACCATGAAAGGTCTCGGCAAATTGCTGCTCAATGCTGAAATGATTGACCGTGACCTGGAGGATAACTGGATCGTTGTTGCCGAGGCGATTCAGACAATTCTGAGGCGTGAGGCATATCCCAATCCTTACGAGGCGCTAAAAGAGCTGACACGGGTCAACCGTAAAATCGACCAGCAGGTCTTCCGTGAATTTATCGATCAGTTATCTGTCCCTGAAAAAATCAAGGAAGAGCTGAGACAAATCACACCCCGTAATTTCACGGGCATGGTTTCCTAATCCATAATTATTCAAGCGTGAAAGGTCTGTACAATTTATTAAAACGGTTCCTGCCCCCTTACAAAGGCTATGTTTTTTTAAACATGCTGTTCAACCTGCTGGGGGCAATTTTCGGCGCATTTCAATTCATTGCCCTTACCCCGGTCCTGGGAGTGTTGTTCGGAACACAACCTGTTGTTGACAAACCGGAAAGCTGGGATATGTCACTCAGTAGCCTGAAAGACAATGTCCTGTACCTCATCAGTGAAATGATCAAAACCAGCGGAAAAGAGCGGGCACTTATTTACCTGGGAATATTCATCATCGTGATGGTGATCATGAAAGTAGGGTTCACTTACCTCGCATCCTTTGTGATGGTACCTTTGCGAAACGGAATCGTTTGTGACATCCGGAACCAGATATACAACAAGATTCTCTCCCTGCCCATCGGATTCTTTTCTGAGGAAAGGAAAGGGGATATTATTGCCCGCACCACGGGTGATGTCCAGGAAGTCGACAATTCGATCTTCAATTCAATCGAGATGATGTTTAAAGATCCTATGATCATTCTGATATCTCTGTTTGTGATGATCTATATGTCGTGGTCTTTGACTCTTTTCGTATTTATCATGCTGCCTGTCGTGGGTTACCTGATCGGCAAAGTAGGCAAGAGTCTTAAAAAACCCTCCATGCGGGGACAGAACAAGATGGGCGAACTTCTTTCCACAATTGAAGAGTCCTTGTCAGGTTTGCGCATCATCAAGGCATTCAATGCTGAAAAGAAGATGAAAAAGGTGTTTGCCAGGCAAAATTCCGAGTATTATAATATAATGAACGGCCTCATGTGGAGGCGCTACCTGGCCCACCCGATGAGTGAACTTCTCGGCACCATGGTCATTGTTGTTGTATTGTGGTACGGCGGACGGTTGGTTCTTACCCAGTCGGGCAACCTGTCACCTCAATCGTTTATCACTTACCTGGTATTCTTCTACAGCATCATCAATCCGGCAAAATCATTTTCTACCGCCCTCTATTCCGTCCAGAAGGGCCTTGCATCCATGCAAAGGATTGATATGATTTTGCTTGCGGAGAACAATATCACCAACAAACAGGACGCAATAGCAGTAAATGAGTTCAACAAAACCATTGAGTACCGGAATGTCTCTTTCAGGTACATTGAGGATGAAGTTCTGAAAAACGTATCACTCACCATCGAAAAAGGTAAAACCATCGCACTGGTGGGTCAGTCGGGATCCGGAAAATCAACCTTTGTAGATCTCCTGCCCCGCTTCTGGGACATTCAATCGGGGAATATACTGGTAGACGGAACCGATATCCGTGATTATAAAATAGCAGATTTACGGGGTTTAATGGGCAATGTTAACCAGGACCCGATCCTATTCAACGACACCTTTTACAACAACATATCATTCGGGGTTGAGACGGCTTCACCCGAAGAGGTGACAGCAGCAGCCAAAGTTGCCAACGCCCATGAATTCATTATTGCATCCCCTGACGGTTACCAGACAAACATCGGGGACAGGGGAGGTAAGTTATCGGGTGGCCAGCGCCAGCGCATCTCCATAGCGAGGGCAGTATTGAAAAATCCGCCGATCCTGATACTTGATGAAGCTACCTCTGCCCTGGATACAGAATCCGAAAAACTGGTACAGGAGGCCCTGGAAAACCTGATGATGAACCGCACCTCCATTGTCATTGCCCACCGCCTGTCAACCATCAAAAAGGCAGACCTGATCTGTGTTTTCCACGAAGGGGAAATTGTTGAGAGGGGCACTCATGATGAACTATTGAATATCAATGGAATATACAAGAAACTTCATTCCATGCAAAACTTTTGAGCCAGTTATTATCCACCATTTCTACTCATAAGATCAAAAAAAAAGGAGCAGATGCTCCTTTTTTGATGTTGTTGGTCATCGTTACTGAACTGCGTCAGTCAATTCATTGCCAGCTTTAAATTTAACGACTTTTTTACCTGCGATTTTGATGGTTGCTCCAGTTTGTGGGTTACGGCCAGTACGTGCAGGACGATCAGAAACAGAGAAAGATCCAAATCCGACAAGAGCCAGACGATCGCCTTGTTTTAAGGCTTCTGTTGTTGTTTTAACGAAAGCTTC
>CAZDLO010000066.1:2005-18702 GCA_964506325.1 uncultured Tangfeifania sp. | reverse complement strand
TCCTGTGAGGTTTATTTCAGAGAAACTTTTCAGCGATGAAAACCACTGAAGGAGAGATGAGACATGGGTGATGAGACATGAGACATGAGATATGAGTGATGAGACATGAGATTAAGGTAATAGTTTGAATGTTAGTGCTTAAGTTAAATTTTTCCGGCATATGAACAATGTATCTGACAAATCCGGGTTTCGCCTGATCGTTGAATGTTCTGCTGCTGTCCTTTTGGCATCCTGCGGGGCTGGTACCGCTCAGGAAGCAAAAAAACCCAACATCCTGTTTATCGTTGCAGATGATTTAGGCTGGGCGGATCTGAAATGCTACGGGGCAGATTTGCATGAAACGCCAAATATTGACAGGCTTGCGGCAAAAAGTGCCATGTTTCTCAACAGTTACGCCGCTGCACCGGTCTGTTCACCGACACGTGCATCCCTTATGACAGGGAAATATCCTGCCAGGTTAAACTTTACAATCTGGAGTGAAGCTGCTTCAGTTTCTGAACGTAAAAATCAGGATGTGTACAAATTCCTGCCACCACAGACCCTGGAAAGTTTGCCCCTCAGGGAGGTCACCATTGCTGAGAAGCTGAAAGAAAATGGCTATCTCACCGGACATATCGGTAAGTGGCACCTCGGAGACCTGATGCATTTTCCTGAGACGCAGGGTTTTGATGTCAGTGTAGCCGCAAGCCAGCGGGGTGCACCGCCTACCTATTTTTACCCGTACAAAGGGGAGGCATTCGGTGAATTTCGTTATGTCGGCAACCTGGGAACAAGTTCAGAGGGAAATTATTTTGCCGAAAGGAAGGGTGAGTACCTGACAGACAGGCTTACTGATGAGGCCATCAAAATGATGAGTGATGCAGGTTCAAGGCCATTTTACCTGAACCTTTGGTACTACAATGTCCATACTCCGCTGGAAGCCAAAGCCCGGGATATAGACTATTTCAGGGATAAACTGGCTCCCGGATTCCATCATCAGAATGAGACCTATGCCGCCATGGTAAAATCCGTGGATGATAATGTGGGACGGCTTCTCAAAAAGCTGGATGAACTGGGAATCGCAGAAAATACCGTCGTGATTTTTATATCCGACAACGGGGGCTACATCAACGAGTATAAAAACAAAAGGGTAACATCCAATTATCCCCTGAAATCAGGCAAAGGTTCGCTGTATGAAGGCGGCATCCGGATACCCACCCTCATTTACCTGCCCCAAAGTCCGCAAAACAGCAAAAGAATAGATACTCCGGTTAGTACCATCGATTTTTATCCTACACTCCTGGACATCACCGGGACTGGCAATGACAACGTTGTTGACGGGAAAAGCCTCTTTCCGCTTTTGCAGGGAAAAACAGATACTTCCCTTCAAAACAGGGCATTGTACTGGCATTATCCCCACTATTATCCAACCACCACCCCGGTAAGTGCAATAAGGGAGGGCAAATGGAAATTACTTGAATACCTTGAAGACGGCCGTCTTGAATTGTATGACCTGGCCACCGATCCTGGAGAAACCAGGGATCTTGTTCCGGCAGAACCTAAAAAAGCTGAATTTCTCCTGGAAAAGCTTCATAACTGGAAAAAAAGTGTTGATGCTAAAGGGATTGTACGGAATCCTTCTTACAGGGAATAACTATTTCTTACTATTTCAGCATCTCGTGCAGGAACCTGTTTCAAAGACAAAATTCTTGCAGCAGGAAAATTTTTCCTATTTTACACGTGATATACGACTAACCCTTATTTATGAACAAGAGACTTGTATTGTGGTCCATAACCGTCGGCCTTGGTGGTTTTCTCTTTGGTATGGATGTTGCGGTAATATCCGGTGCCGAGCAGGCTATCCAGAAGTTGTGGGGCCTGAGTGACTGGGTTCATGGAACCGCTATCGCCATGGCCTTGTATGGTACTGCATTTGGTGCTGCTCTTGGCAACATTCCCGCCAATAAAATCGGAAGGAAAAAAACACTGATCTGGATTGGTTTCCTGTTTTTTGTCACCTCCATTGGTGCAGCGATGGCGACCGATGTAAACCTGTTCATGTTTTTCCGGTTTCTCAGCGGCCTTAGTATTGGCGCCTCATCTGTCGTAGCTCCAGTTTACATATCAGAGATCGCACCCCCTAAATACCGTGGCCGAATGGGTATCTCCTTTCAGCTTAATGTTGTAACCGGTATCCTGGTTGCCTATTTTTCAAATTTTCTGCTTCAGGGTGTGGGAGGGGAAAACGACTGGCGCTGGATGCTTGGCGTCGTGGCGATTCCATCGCTTTTCTTTTCAATCCTGATGTTTTTTACGCCTGAGACACCCAGATGGCTCGTACTTTATAAAAAGGATGATGAGGCAGCAAAAAGAGTGCTGGCCCTGACCGGAGAAGCTCATGACCACCTGATTGAAGAGATCAGGGCCTCCGGCTCCTCCAACCACGAATCACTTTTCAATAGAAAATTCTTCAAACCCCTTGGAATTGCTTTCCTGATCGCATTTTTTAACCAGCTTTCCGGCATCAATGCTATCATCTATTTTGCACCAAAAGTTTTTGAGATGGCAGGAATTGCCAGGAACAGCGCCCTGCTTTCTTCGGTTGGGATCGGTGTAATCAACCTTCTTTTTACAATCCTGGGGTGGTTCCTCATTGACCGGTATGGCCGCAGAACACTAATGTTTATTGGATCGGCCGGGTACATATTGTCACTAACTTTGATTGCAATTTCCTTTAATGCGGTTGACCATGGTCCGATTGTATACTTTGTTTTCATGTTTATTGCTGCACATGCTGTCGGCCAGGGGGCAGTAATCTGGGTATTCCTCTCTGAGATTTTCCCGAATTCAGTGCGAGCCAGCGGTACATCATTCGGCTGTCTTACCCACTGGTTTTTTGCCGCATTGATCACACAACTCTTTCCGTTTTTCGCAACCAATGTGCCGGGAGCCCTTATCTTCGGATTCTTCGCTTTCATGATGGTGTTGCAGTTGTTGTTTGTCTGGAAGATCATGCCCGAAACCAAAGGGGTCGCACTGGAAAATATGGACATTTTTGAATGACCCCCTCATGAACCAGGGATCACTTAATGGTATGTATTTATCCCTGAGGGTTCCCCCGATAGAATGGGGCAGAATTTTATAATATTCAGATATTCAACAGATTAACAGTGTTTTTTACAAGTGAACTGCCGTAATAATTCTAAACAACCTGAGCTATGATGATAAAAATCAATTCCTTTCAGCATCTGGGAATTCCGGTTTCCGATTTGAAAAATTCTGAAGAATTCTATGTGCGCCTGGGATTCAAAAATGTGATGTCCTCACCCTTTGACATGAACGGAGACACCGGCCATGTGGCGATGATGGAACAAAATGGAGTGGTTATCGAGATCTACCAGTTTCCCCCTGCTGAACTGGCTGAAATAAAAACCAGAAAGGATGGACACATTGATCACATTGCCTTTGATGTTGATGACATTGATGCTACCTATACCTGGCTAAAGAACAACTCGTTTCATCCGCTGGAAGAGCAACCTGTGTTTCTTCCCTACTGGAAGAACGGCTGCAGGTATTTTACCATTCTGGGGCCCGACGGAGAGCGGCTGGAATTCAACCAGATACTGAAATAGCACCTCCCCGTTTTACCGATTCACCTGTCCTGTCACCCTACCGGAAAGAATAGTAATGTCTCTGCCCAAAAAATGAAAAATATATACAAAAGTCTTTATTTTCAAGTTATTGTAGCCATTATCCTTGGAATTTGCCTGGGAGTATGGCAACCTTCCCTTGGAGAATCCATGAAGCCTCTGGGGGACGGGTTCATCAAGCTGGTAAAAATGATGATTGCCCCTATTATTTTCGTGACTATTGTCACGGGGATTGCCGGAATGCAGGATACCAAAAAAGTTGGACGGGTTGGCATCAAAGCCATCATCTATTTTGAAGTCATCTCCACCCTGGCGCTCATTATCGGCCTGATTGTGGTGAACCTGTTCCAGCCTGGTGCGGGAATGCACATTGATCCCCTTACCCTGGACCAGGCTGCAGTAGCCAAATATGTGAAAGCGCCTCAGAGCCATGGCGTGGTTGATTTTTTCCTGAATATCATACCCGAAAACATAGTAAGCGCACTCGCAGAAGGCAATATCCTCCAGGTTCTGCTTTTTTCAGTGCTTTTTGGATTTGCGCTTTCCAAAGCCGGGGAAAAGGCCGGTCCTATTCTCAGGGGAATCAAATCACTGGAATACGGTCTTTTCGGAGTGATAAAAATCATCATGAAAGTCGCCCCGATCGGAGCCTTCGGGGCCATGAGCTTCACCATTGGAAAATACGGGCTTGGTTCCCTGGTCTCCCTTGGCCAGCTGATGCTTTCGTTTTACACAACCTGCATTCTGTTTGTGGTGGTTGTACTGGGAATAGTGATGAAACTGGCAGGGTTCAACCTGTTTCGTTTACTGAACGTCATCAAGGAGGAGATCCTTATAGTTCTGGGAACCTCTTCCTCGGAAGCGGCCCTTCCCGGACTGATGGAGAAGATGGAAAGGATTGGCTGCTCCCGCTCTGTTGTCGGGCTGGTCGTTCCAACGGGATATTCCTTCAACCTGGATGGCACCTCCATCTACCTTACCATGGCGGCGGTCTTCCTGGCCCAGGCCACCGGAACACCACTCGATCTTTCCCACCAGGTGACGTTGCTGGTGGTGCTGCTGATCACGTCAAAAGGTGCTGCCGGGGTAACCGGTAGCGGTTTTATCACACTGGCGGCGGTATTACCCATTGTCGGCACTGTACCGGTTGCCTCCCTGGCATTGATCCTGGGAATAGACAGGTTTATGAGTGAGGCGCGGGCCATCACCAACCTGATCGGGAATTCAGTAGCCACAGTAGTAGTGGCCAAATGGGAAAACGAGATAGATCCTGATACTTCCAGGAAAGCCATCGGGTAGTACTATTAAAACCTGATGTAGATTTCTTTTTTGTTTGGCATGGAAAACTTCAGTGCAGCATTCGCACCCTCACCCCTTCATTTCAGTCCTGCCGGCTCATAGGCCGCTACATCCAGGCTACCTGATCTCTGCTCCGTCGGCAATATCATCCGCAGGAACAACAAAAACCAGTTTGCCTTCGTGGTTCTCGGCCATCAGGATCATTCCCTGGGACTCTATTCCCTTGAGATTTTTGGGAGCAAGATTCACCAGGATTGAGACCCGCCGACCGATGATCTGCTCAGGTTCATATTGTTCTGCAATGCCCGAGACGACGGTACGCAGATCAATGCCGGTGTTGATGGTCAGTTTGAGCAACTTCTTGGTCTTGGCTACTTTCTCGGCAGCAATAATGGTTCCGGTGCGTATGTCCAGCTTTGCGAAATCCTCGTACCCGATGTTGGCCTTTGCAGGTGCAATGACCGCCTGTTCAGATTCATTGGCTTTTTTGGTTGCCAGCAGCTTATCAACCTGGCGTTGGATGGCATCGTCCTCAATTTTTTCGAAAAGCAGTTCCGGCGCGTTGACCAGGTGGCCTGCTGTCAATAAATCCCTTCTTCCCAGCTCACTCCATGGTAATTTTTCAAGATTCAGGAAGGAACGCAACCTGTTCATGGTATACGGAAGGAAAGGTTCAAAGGCGATGGTCAGGCTGGCAGTCAGCTGCAGGCATACATGCATGATGGTTTTTACCCTTTCCGGGTTAGTCTTGATGACAATCCATGGCTCCATGTCGGCCAGGTACTTGTTGCCGAGGCGGGCCATCTCCATGGCCAGCCTTAATGCCTCGCGGAAATGGAAAGTGTCGAGTGCCTTTTCAATATCAGTCCTGAGCTGTCCGATAGTTGCCAGTGCCTCCTCATCCTGGAGTTCCAGATTCCCTGCCGCAGGAACGATGCCTTCGTAATATTTGTTGGTGAGCACCAGCACCCTGTTGACAAAATTGCCAAGGATGGCTACCAGCTCGCTGTTGTTCCTGGACTGGAAATCCTTCCAGGTGAAGTCATTGTCCTTGGTCTCGGGAGCATTGGCGGTCAGGGTGTATTTAAGCACATCTTCCTTTCCCGGAAAATCTTCCAGGTATTCATGCAGCCATACCGCCCAGTTTCGTGAAGTGGATATCTTATCACCTTCGAGGTTAAGAAACTCGTTGGCCGGAACGTTATCAGGCAATATATAAGATCCTTCGGCTTTCAGTATAGCAGGAAAAATGATGCAATGAAAAACGATGTTGTCCTTTCCGATAAAATGGATCAGCCTGCTTTCCGGATCCTTCCAGTATTTCTTCCAGTCGGGGGTAAGCTCCTTGGTCGCGGATATATAGCCGATAGGCGCATCGAACCATACATACAGCACCTTACCTTCGGCACCTTCAACCGGAACCGGAATACCCCAGTCGAGGTCACGTGTGACGGCACGCGGATTCAGCCCTCCATCGATCCATGATTTGCACTGCCCGTAAACATTGGGCTTCCACTCCCTGTGACCTTCAAGTATCCACTCTTTCAGCCATGGTTCATACTTGTCGAGGGGAAGGTACCAGTGTTTGGTCTCCTTCATGACAGGGACATTGCCGCTGAGCATCGATTTTGGATTGATAAGGTCTGTGGCATTCAGAGAGGTACCGCAGCTTTCACACTGGTCGCCATAGGCTTTGTCAAAACTACATTTTGGACAGGTACCCGTGATATAACGGTCGGCAAGAAACTGGCTGGCTTCTTCATCAAAAAACTGCTCCGAAGTTTGTTCAACAAATTCTCCCTTGTCATAAAGGGTCCTGAAAATTTCAGAAGCTGTTTCGTGGTGTATTTTGGCGCTGGTACGTGAATAGACATCGAACGATATCCCAAATTTTTCGAACGAATCCTTGATCATCCCGTGGTATTTGTCAACAACAGCCTGCGGAGTGGTTCCCTCCTTTTTGGCCTTGAGGGTGATCGGCACTCCGTGTTCGTCGGATCCGCCGATAAACAGTACATCCTCCCCTTTCATACGCAGGTAACGGGCATAAATATCAGCCGGAACGTATACTCCTGCCAGGTGGCCGATGTGTACCGGACCATTGGCATAAGGCAATGCAGAGGTGATCAGTGTTCTCTTAAAATTGTTCATTATTTGGGATTTCAGTGCGCAAATTATAATTCAAAAGGTGACGCAAAGATAAGAAATCGGGTTCATTAAATGAAACCAGCATGTTGCTTCACAACACCCGGGAGTAGGATAATAATTTTCAGCAACATGGAGTTCCATCCCACCACTAAAAAACAAATTTTGAAAGTATGAAAAGGCTACAGATGGAGGAAGATGGAAATAATGTAAGTAAACTGAGAAGGCATGGATTTAGCAATGATTGCAACTGCATTCTTTTCCCTTTGCTTTTTCAAATGCCTCTTTCCCTTCTGAGATGGAAAAATATACCAGCCCACCTGCACCTATCACATCTGCGTAAGCGAATCCGGTCAATTCATAAATGAGGCTCGAAACAAGCAATACCACTGACATATAAATACATACCCTGGTGCAATTGGCATCGGCTAAAATGGGTTCAGATTGAAGTTGCTTGCCGGCGCTCTTTTTGGCATTCATCAGCCAAACCATTACCGCGATCGAAATCAATGAAATGACTACACCCCAAAGTGTTGTTTCCGGTTGGTGATGATTGATCAGGTCTGCCCCGATACCCACCAACAAGCCTGCAGATAAAAGATAGAATGCCGTCCCGGTAATTTTCAGGGCATTGATCTCAAATTCACTTTTGGAGCTCCCGGGATTTTTCCGGATACGCAATATCATCATTGCAATGCCTATGCCCGACATAACCTCAATAAAGCTATCGACCCCAAAGCCTAACAGGGTAAGGGTCTCATCCTGATAGCCTACCAGGATGGAAATAACACCTTCCAGAACATTGTAGAAAATCGTGAAAAGGCTTAACTGGAAAACCGTTTTGTACAATTTTTGAGCGCTTGGTTCCATGAGAGAAATTTAACCAAAATTCCCATCAATATACTCCTGGAATTTTTCTTTGTACTGGTCGCTGACCGGGATGTAAATTTTGCCATCGAAGACAATCCGGTTGCGATCGATGACCGATATTTTGTTTAGCTGGACAATAAATGTCCGGTGCCAAAATTTACACCGAAGGCAAGTTCTGCTTCGGGCGTTTCCCCATTTGCACTTATATTGCCCATTATGCCTGCATATTTGGTACTACTCCAAAAAATGGCGTGACTGAGTTCCTGCTCGCTGCTGTAGGTGATGGTAAAATAGTTTGTATCAATCCAAGGCCAGCCGGTACTTGCATTCCATAACGAATAAAGTTCCTTGATGGTCGGCAATCGCCAGTCGCTGAAGCCACCATATTTTTGGCTGTTCAGATTGTCTGCCACAGTTTGAGAGGCAGCCCAGTAATAGATCCCGGTGTCATGACTTTTCTGCCAGGTCAATCCGGTCACTTCATCTTTTACCGTCAATCCATCGCTGCTTTTGGTGTAAACAGGAGTTGTGTGTGCAAACTGGGAATCCTGACCATAAAAGGCAGCACTTAAGGCAGGCGCGGTGATCTTGTTGCCGGTACCATCCCAACATCCGGTCTGACCGGTTCCAACAATGGGATAACTGTTTTTCGAGGCCGCAGAACGCGGTACGATCGTTAATTCAACATCGGAAGTAAGATCATCTTTTTGACATCCACTTGTTGTCAAAAGAATTCCAACGATCATTGATAACAAAGCAAAACGGAATACTAACTCTAACTTTTTCATGCGTACTTAATTTGTTTTTTAATTGGGTCGTGGTCCTCCATTTTCCGGTCCTTTCGGGCGACCGGCCAATTCCAGTTCTAGGTATTTGGCATACAAATCAGAAGGGATTATCTCTTTTACTTTCTCATCCCTGATCTTTCCAAGGGCATCCACTTTTGATTTTTCTGGCCTTACCGGTGGCCGGGAATTATTATCCATCAGCTTTTCCAGTGCTTCAAAAAAATCACTGAAAGCAGCATCCACTTTTAGGTTTGGGCTTTGTCAAGATTCAACGGCGTACAAATTTTCCCGTTGACCATTTTCAACTGCTCTTTCAGGCTGGGAGGCTTCCCCGGACCATCTGAAGGTTGTGAAAAGCAAAAATTTCCTGTTAAAACGAGTATCATCAAGGCTGTAATTACTCTTGTTCTCATGACTTCCATTTTTATTTGTTGTGAATTCGAGAACAAGGATAAACCCTATCCGTTTTGCCGGAAAATGAAATCACCCAAAGGCACTGATCTGTCTCCCAAAACTGGAATTGTACCTCTCAATGTCGGCCGGTTTTATTGCGTTCCGGCAACTTTTGATGCTGCATTTACCAACAATAAAGAAAGGAACCCTATATTTGCTCTGACCAATGCGGCAATGCCATTAACTATCTTTATCAACATGACAATTTTTGAAAGTATCATCCTGGCCCTCATCGAGGGACTGACGGAATTTCTCCCTATTTCCTCCACCGGACATATGATCATGGGGTCCAAACTGCTGAATATCGACGGCGACTTCGTAAAAACATTCGAAATCTCCATCCAGCTGGGTGCCATCATGGCGATCGTAATGCTTTATGCCAAAAGGTTTTTACAGAGTTTTACCATTTACCTGAAGCTGGGAATTGCTTTTATACCCACCGGGATTGTTGGTTTCCTGGCCTACAAAACGATCAAAATGTACTTGTTTAATCCCTATGTGGTTGGGGTGGCACTGGTGATTGGGGGAATTATCCTGGTGCTGATTGACAAAAAAGTTGTTGCAAGAGAAAGCAAGACCCTTGACCTGGAATCGATTTCCTACAAAAATTCTTTCCTCATCGGACTGATACAGTGTATTTCCATGATACCCGGTGTTTCCAGGGCTGCTGCAACTATCATCGGGGGTGTCTTCAACGGGCTGGACAAAAAGCAGGCAACAGAATTTTCCTTTTTGCTGGCAGTTCCAACAATGTTCGCGGCTACGGGTTATGAACTTATCAAAACACCCATCCACTTTACCTCTCATGAGAATACCCTGCTAGCCATCGGACTTGTTATTGCTTTTATTTCTGCCTGGGCAGCAGTTAAGATATTTATCAGGCTGGTAGAACATTACGGATTCAAATATTTCGGATACTACCGGATAGTCATAGGATTGCTTTTCCTGTTATTTATCCGTTTTTAGGACAGAAAAAATCGGGCTTCCGGCATAGCCTGCAGTACAGTCCAATTTTTATTCCTCGTATTACAATTCGAATACCAAACAAGAACTACTCTTCTATGAAATTATTGCAGACCAGTCTACTCCTTTTGCTTTTTACAACGTTTTCCTCACACCTGCAGTCCCAGGAAAAGTCCAGGTGGCAGGTAAAAGTATCGGTTGCGCCTGAACTCCGTAAATCCATGAACAAAGGAGGCAGAATGCTGTTTCGCTTTTCTTCCCAAAACCGGACTGAGCCTCTCTTGTCTGCCTCATTAACTGCGGGTTACACCTCACCTGACTGGGACGGCTCATCAATCTTCACCCTTGACTCTTCTGAAAGCGGGATTTTAAGTTCAGGAGCTTTCCCTGCCACAGGCAAAGTTTATGCCCAGCTGGTTTATAAGAACAACATGGATGATGCGCAGGAAAATGCCTCCGGAAACTGGTACAGCAACATTGACTCCCTGCTGCCCGACTCAAAGGACGCCTTTAACCTTACCCTCAGCAAGGTTATCCCGCCATCTGTCTTACCGGAACATAAATTCGTGAAATATATCGAGATAAAAAGTAAGTCACTGAGTGAATTTTCCGGGCATGATCGTTACCTGAAGGCATCCCTTCTGCTTCCCTCCGGCTATTTCGACCACCCCGGCCAGAGCTTTCCGATCTGTTACAGGGCACCCGGACTCAACGGCCGGTTTACTTTCGTTGAGAACAAGCTGAAAGACAAGGAATTTATCGATTGGTGGTTGTCTGGCAGTGCCCCGCAGGTCATCTATGTCTTCCTGGACTCACGAGGCCCCTATGGTGATACCTACCAGGTGGATTCAGAAAACAACGGCCCTTGCGGGAAAGCACTGACACAAGAGTTGATCCCGGCCATTGAGAAGATGGTCAACTACAACCCGGCCACCAAAAAACGTTACCTGACCGGTCTCTCAACAGGAGGATGGGTAGCCCTCGGACTGCAGATTTTTTATCCTGACTTCTTTGACGGAACATGGTCTTACAGTCCGGATCCCGTTGAATTTGAACACTACGGCCTGATCAATATTTACAAGGATGAATCGGTTTTTTACAACCGCTACGGCTACCTGCAACCCGGCGTCCGGACCATCTACGGAGAACCCACCCGGGCCATGAAAGACTGGATACAGGGAGAGAACCTGGTGAGCAGGTCGGGGAATTACCTTGTTTCAGGCGGGCAATTCGGTGCGTACAATGCAGTATTCGGACCGAAAGGGAAAGATGGACTTCCCTCCCTGATGTTTGATCCCTGGACAGGTAAAATTGACCATGAGGTTGCCAAACAATGGGAAAAATATGACCTGAAAAAGGTGCTGGAGAAAAACTGGAGTATCCTCGGGCCCAAACTTCAGGGCAAAATCTGGATCTGGACAGGTGACATGGACGACCTTTATTCCAATATAGCGACACGGTTCCTGAAAACATACCTCGATTCGACAAAAAACCCCAAATCAGATGCAACAATCAGGTTCACCCCGATGGCAGGCCATTGCGAGGAGTTCAGCGATGATGATGTATTGAAAATGGTAGGGGATAAAGCATCCGGCCGCCAGACTGTAAAATAGTCATTGACAATTGCTTACTTGCATTCATGACGTTAACTGATTTTCTGTAAATTTATCCTCTTTCGTATGTATTTATTTTGTTTTTAAAGGTCGCAAGGAAACGAAGTGCAGCGGAACTGACCGCCACCTGTTAGTTGACAGTTGGTTGTAACATCTGTACCTGGCTGTTTCATGCAATCGGGGTTCTAATTCTTCATCATACAATAACAAAAAGCCCAATGAAAAAAATTCTGACAACCATCCTTTGCCTGGCTTTTGCATGCTCCTTTGCACAAAACAGCAGTGATAACCAGAAATTCCGTGCCCCTTCCGTCCCGTTGGTTGCACATGATCCCTATTTCAGCATCTGGTCTCCAGCGAACAAACTGAATGACAGTGAAACCGTACATTGGACCGGAAAAAACCAACCTCTACACTCAATTTTAAGGGTCGACGGGAAAGCATACCGGGTAATGGGCAGTCAGCCCTCCGAACTGGAACCGTTGCGGCAAACTGAGTTAAAAATTCTACCCACCCGCACCATTTACAGTTTTCAAAATGGCCAGGTGGCGCTGGAGATGACTTTTACAACTCCGGCCCTTGTGTCCAATCCTGAAGTGCTTTCGAGGCCGGTCACCTACCTTTCCTGGAGTATCCGGGCTGTGGATGGAAAAACTCATGCCGTTCAGCTTTATTTCGATTGTGGGGCTGAGGTTGCCGTCAATACACCTGACCAGGCTGTTCAATGGAGTGTTCCGGTTGTGAAAGGGCTGAGTGCACTCAGAGTTGGGAGCGCCGATCAACCAGTTCTGCAGAAAAAAGGGGATGACATCAGGATTGACTGGGGCTTTGCGTATCTGGCCATTCCTGAGTCACAAAAACCTCAACTGCTGGTCGGAGAGCGAAAAAAATTGTTCGCCGGATTCATTTTGAATGGAACTTTACTGCCGGGTGAAGATCTCTCCCAACCCCGAAAAGTGAGCCAGGGAAGAGTGACCATGGCGGGCTCATGGGATATAGGAACTGTTGGAAGCAAAGTGGTTACCACCGGTGCCCTGCTGGCATACGACGATATTTTCAGTGTCAAATATTTCAATACGGACCTACTGGCATTCTGGAAGAAGGATGGAATTACCATGGAACTGCTGCTCTCCAAAGCCCTGTCAGAATTTCCCGTTTTGGCTGCTCTATGTGAACTTTTTGACAATGAACTGATCAAAGATCTCCAGTCGGAGGGAGGAACCAAATATGCAGAGATGACGAGCCTCGTTTACCGCCAGTGCCTGGCTGCCCACAAACTGGTGGCAGACGGCAATGGTCAGCCGCTCATCTTCTCCAAGGAAAATTTCAGCAACGGCTGCATGGCGACGGTAGATGTCATCTATCCCGCCTCTCCATTTTTCTTCCTTTTCAGTCCGGCCCTTACCAAAGCCATGCTGCAACCCATCTTTGCCTACTCCGGTTCTGCACGCTGGAAATTCCCCTTTGCACCGCATGACCTGGGAACTTATCCTTTCGCAACAGGACAGGCCTACGGCGGAGGTGAAAAGACAGAAGAGAACCAGATGCCTGTAGAAGAGACGGGGAATATGGTGATCATGACAGCTGCCCTGGCAAAAATGGAGGGAAATGCCAATTTTGCCAATGAGAACTGGCCTGTTCTGGAAAAGTGGTGCGAGTACCTGCTGGAAAAAGGGTTTGATCCCGAGAATCAACTTTGTACAGATGATTTTGCCGGACACCTGGCCCACAACATCAACCTGTCGGCCAAGGCGATCGAAGCACTCGGTTGCTATTCATTGCTCTGCGAGATGACAGGCAGGAAGGAGAAAGCAGCTGAAATCAGGAAAAAGGCCGAAGAGATGGCCGCCCAGTGGATCAGGCAATCTGCAGAAGGTGACCACACCCGACTGGCATACGACCGTCCGGGAACATGGAGCCAGAAATACAACCTGGTTTGGGACAAGATCCTGGGATTGAACCTTTTCCCGAATGAAGTCCTGCAAAAGGAGATCAGGTATTATCAATCCATCCAATCTGAATATGGATTGCCCCTGGACAACCGCCAGCGGTATACCAAAAACGACTGGATCACCTGGACTGCCACCATGGCTGATACCAAAGAAGGATTCCAGTCATTGTTCAACCCGGTATGGAAATTTGCCAATGAGACTCCTCAGCGTGTTCCTGTTTCAGACTGGTACATTGTAGACAATGCCTATATGGTTGGATTCCAGGCCAGGTCGGTTGTTGGCGGCTTCTTTATCAAGATGCTGTCGAACAAGCAGGTGTGGGAAAAATGGGTCAAAAAAGGCACCAACATTTCGGGGGCCTGGGCTCCAATAAACCTTACCTCTGCTCCCCCGGATACCAAGTAAATTGTCCCTGATTTTTACTATTTAGTCATGAGAAGAAAAATATTTCTACCGGTTGCTCTGCTGATATTTGGGATAAACGGAATGGCTATTTCACCTGCTGTCCGGGTTTTACCTTCCAACAAAATGGTTATCTGGCATGCTTCGCCGGCAGACAAATGCTTATCCTATGGGCAATGGCCGGTTGGGAGCCCTCCTATTTGGCGGTGTTTCACATGAAAAGATTGTTTTGAATGAACAGAGTCTCTGGGCCGGTTCACAGATCAACAACAACAATCCGGAGACGCTGAAACAGCTCCCAGAGATCAGGCGGCTGCTCTTCGAAGGAAAGAACAGTGAAGCCATGACACTGGCAACCCAATCGATGCTGGAATCCCGAAAATGACCTTAATCAAAGAATTTTTAATTGACTAAACTTGAACTCTACTAAAAGAAAACCATTCAAATTTTTTATTCCTGTTAGTCCTTTTAACCCAGCCAAAGAAAAAATATTAATATTGTCTGAGTTGAAATTGATTTTTCAAGCAATTTGGTTAAAATTTAAGTAATTTAACGACAGGAAAGTTGCACAGAAAATTGAGCGCAACTATCGAGCCTAACAACCAGCACTAATAGAATAAATTCAATATGCTCCTTTAAAACAAGAAAGCGACCGCTTACGCGACCGCTTTAGATGTTTTCACAACGGAATAATCCTTATTGTGATTTGCTTCAAATTGTATTTCAAAGATAACAAACAAAATATATAATTCAACTGAACCATGAAAAAAATTTTGGGGCTGGATTTGGGAACTAATAGTATTGGATGGGCATTAACAGAACAAAATTACAGTGTGAAAAGCGGTACAATCATTGGGATGGGCTCACGAATTATACCAATGGATCAGGCAAGTATTGGCGATTTCGAAAAGGGTAACTCAATATCGCAAACCGCAGATCGAACTAATTTCAGGGGAATTCGGAGATTAAGAGAGCGATTTTTATTGCGACGGGAACGATTGAATAGAGTATTGTACAAACTGGGGTTTTTGCCGGAACATTACTCATGTCAAATTGATTTTGATCACCATTTTGGCCAGTTTTTGAATCATTCAGAACCTAAAATTGCCTACCAATTAAATGCAGATACCGGAAAAAATGAATTCATTTTTAAATCCTCATTCGATGAAATGATTGTCGATTTTCAAATGCACCAGCCTCAATTGTTTAAAAACAATCAGAAGATACCCTATGACTGGACTATATACTATCTCCGTAAAAAAGCATTGACCTATCCAATAGAAAAGGCTGAATTAGCATGGATACTTTTCCATTTTAATCATAAACGTGGTTACTACCAACTCCGTGGAGAAGATGAAGATGAAAGCAATAATAAACAGGTCGAATTTCATTCGCTTAAAGTGGTTGAAGTTTTAGAAAGTGGAGACAGAAAAAGTAAAGATGAAATTTGGTACAACGTTGTTTTGGAAAATGGATGGATTTATAGACGGACAAGCCGCACGCCTCTTGATTGGGTTGGTAAAACCAAAGAATTCATTGTTACAACTGAACTCAACGATGATGGAAGTATAAAAACAGATAAAGAGGGAAAAGAAAAGCGCTCGTTTCGATCACCAAGTGGAGATGATTGGACATTGGTAAAAAAGAAAACCGAAGCTGAAATTGAGAAGAGTAAACTTACTGTTGGTACTTATATTTATGATTCTTTGCTCCAATCACCAGGACAAAAGATTAAAGGGAAGCTCGTCCGCACAATTGAACGAAAATTCTACCGTGAAGAGTTGAAACTTATCTTAGATAAACAACAAACCTTTCATCCTGGATTACAAGACAAAAAGAACTATACAGATTGTCTTGAGGAACTTTACCGCAATAACAAGGATCATAGGCTTACATATAGCCAGAAAGACTTTACCCATCTTTTCATTAATGATATTATTTTTTATCAGCGACCACTAAAGAGCAAAAAATCCGAAATTAGTGATTGCAGTTACGAATCACGCAATTACATTAACAAAGAAGGGATAAAGCAAACTGATGCTTTGAAATGTATTGCAAAGTCTCATCCATTATTTCAGGAGTTTCGGCTATGGCAGTTTTTACAAAACCTTTCAATTTATCAGCGCGAAAAATATGTCGAAGGCAGGCTATATACCGATGTCAACGTCACAACCGATTTCCTCAAATCGGAAGACGATTGGGTCGCATTATTTGACTTTCTAAATGACCGCAAAGAAATAGATCAGAAAGCCTTGCTGAAATATCCGGCATTTAATTTGAAAAAAAATGCGGAATTATACAGGTGGAATTATGTGGAAGACAAAACGTATCCGGCGAACGAGACAAGATCACAGATAATTACAAAACTTAAAGCATCCAATATCCTTTCTGACTTTCTAACGGAAGGTGTTGAGGAAAGTATTTGGCACATCTTGTATTCAGTTGAAGATAAACAGGAAATAGAAAAAGCGCTGACAACATTTGCGCGGAAGCATCATTTACCAAAAGTATTTGTTGAGAATTTCAAAAAAATTGCTCCATTCAAAAAAGAATACGGAGCATACTCGGCAAAGGCAATCAAAA
>CAZDLO010000066.1:1539-1995 GCA_964506325.1 uncultured Tangfeifania sp. | reverse complement strand
CTTTTGCCATTGATGCGCAGGGGCAAATACTGGTCGGAAGAAGCAATTTCGGTAGTGACAAAGAATAGAATTTCTGAAATCGTAGAGCGACTGGATTCAATTGATTACGACAAAAGTAAAATTGCATCCATCACAGATGATGATATTCCTAAGCAAGTTTTAAAAAGCTTTATCGATTGCCGTAACCCTTTAACCTCCCTGAATACATATCAGGCTTGCTATGCCGTTTATGGCAGACACTCCGAAGAAGGCGAAGTGATTAAATGGGAGGTGCCGACTGATATTAAACACTATCTAAAATATACGTTTAAGCAACATTCGCTGCGGAATCCTATCGTAGAACAAGTCGTAACGGAAACTCTAAGAGTTGTTACCGATATTTGGGAACATTATGGCAATGGAAATAAAGATTTCTTCGACGAAATCCATATTGAATTGGGTCGCGAAATGAAAAAC
>CAZDLO010000066.1:0-1529 GCA_964506325.1 uncultured Tangfeifania sp. | reverse complement strand
GGATCACCTCGACCGTTACGGAAAATGAAAATACAAACCTTCGAATCAAGGCGTTACTAGCAGAACTGAAGAACGACACGACAGTTCAAAATGTACGTCCCTATTCACCCAGTCAGCAAGAAATCCTTAAACTATACGAGGAGGGCGTACTAAGTGCTGTTACAGATATCCCGGAGGAAATTCTGAAAATCAGTAAAAACGCCCAGCCCACTGCTGCTGAATTGACAAGGTATAAGCTATGGCTCGATCAACAATACCGTTCACCATACACCGGGGAAGTAATCCCACTCGGCAAACTCTTTACTTCAACTTATGAAATTGAGCATATTATTCCGCAGTCACGATATTTCGACGATTCGTTAAGTAATAAGATCATCTGCGAATCTGAAGTTAACAAGGATAAAGACAACAGAACCGCTTATGCTTACATAAAAGAATTTTCTGGTAAAATAATTGAATTGGATTTTGGTAAACGGGTAAAACTTTTCACGCTCGATGAATACGAGGACTTTGTAAAAAACCGTTTTGCAAAAAACAGAAGCAAATTGAAGAAATTGCTGATGGAAGATATTCCAGATGAGTTTATTAACCGTCAATTGAATGACAGCCGATATATCAGCATCCTAATCAAGAATCTTTTATCAAATATTGTCAGGGAAGAAGGGGAGGTTGAGACAACCTCAAAAAATATTGCTGCCAGTAACGGAAGTATTACATCAAAGTTAAAGCAAGACTGGGGACTGAACGATATATGGAACGAAATTATTACTTCTCGCTTTGAAAGGTTGAATACCATTACCAACAGTAACAACTTTGGCCAATGGACCAATAAAGAAGGCAAGCGAGTTTTTCAAACAGAGATGCCGCTGGAACTACAAAAAGGCTTTGTAAAGAAACGAATAGACCACCGTCATCACGCGATGGATGCTTTGGTGATAGCATGTGCATCAAGAAGCCATATTAATTATTTGAACAATGAGTCGGCTAAATCAACCTCAAAAGAGACCAGATATGACCTGAAGCAAAAGCTATGTTTCAAGTCAAAGCCTGATGAGAATGGTAACTACAAGTGGCAATTTTACAAACCATGGGAAACATTTACGCAAGATGCAAAGCAGTCTCTTTTTACCACCATTGTCAGTTTCAAACAAAATTTGAGAGTTATTAATAAAACCAGCAATTGGTATCAGAAATGGGAAAGGCAGGAAGACGGAAACCTCAAAAAAGTACTCACCAAGCAGGAACCCGGAGATCATTGGGCTATACGTAAACCAATGCACAAGGAGACAGTAGCTGGCTTAGTGCAGCTGCGATTCAAAAAAATTGTGCAGCTCTTGCTTGCCCTTGACCAATGGCATTTGATCGTCGATAAATCCTTGAAAAACCAGATTAAAACACTTGTAAAACAAGGTTTTGACAAGACAAAGCTCCGGAAGTTCTTCAAGGAATTGGAAGACAAATGGGATGGAAAAGAAATTTCAAAAGTTGAAATTTACTATTTTGAAAAAGATATGGTCGCTTCCCGTACT
>CAZDLO010000065.1:0-19420 GCA_964506325.1 uncultured Tangfeifania sp. | reverse complement strand
ACACAGTCAAAAGAAAGAGGATTTTATCCGCTCGTGCGAGAATGCCCTGCACTTCAATGGCGGCGCACCGCAGGCCATTGTGACCGATAACCTGAAGTTTGCTTAATCCAGAGCAACAAATCTGCCTTGATGGAGATTATCGAAGATCGTCACAGCAAGCGATCCTCCATTATTCCTTCGCAGTGGCCCATATCCGATTGGCATGAAATCATTGGTGAGCAAACCCTCGCCAATGCCATCCTTCACCTGATCGTCCACAGCGCACATCGCATGGACCTATTGGGACCAGCACTACGAGAGAAGCTCTCCGGTAAGCAAAAACAGAGGTTAGAATTGCATTAACAAAAAAGTTATCTTTAACATCAGCTAAAAAAGCAGCTTGAATAATCAATTTAAAAAAGGGTAAAAAGACTGGTCAGAATATCCGCCTGCAGGCAGCCAATATACTACGCCGTCAGGTGGTCAATTCAGGCGTTTTGTCCATAGCGGGCACGTACTTATGAAAAAGGATGGGAAATGACATTGTGAGGAATGGACAATGACTAATGTTCGATGTCCCTGATTTTTTTGTTGATTTTATGCATCCTAAAAAATAAAAATTGAGTGTTTAATCAATTTCACACGAAATCTCCGATTTTATCAGGCAATTTAAAAACAAAAACTCTTCTTATGAAAATTCATCTAATCTCAATATTCGTTGTAGGTTTGATTTTATTCAGCTCGTTTCAGCAGCCGAATGAAACGATCAAGCATGTGAAGGTTTATTATGAACCGGGGCATTTCGGCGGGTGGCCGGCCAATAATGGGATTTGGGCCTGGGGCAATGAGATTTTGGTGGGCTTTTCAATGGGTTACTATAAAAACTTAGGCCCTCAGATGCACAACATCGACAGGGAGAGGCCTGAAGTCCACCTTCTCGCCCGATCGCTTGATGGCGGCGAAAGCTGGACCATCGAGGATCCGGCAAAAGATGGCGTGATGATTGCCAGGGGCAAGGCACTTCATGGAATTGAGCCAGATTCAACAAACAGGAGAGCCATCGCTGCACTGAAGGAGCCTATGGATTTTTCGCAGCCCGGCTTTGCCCTGAAATTCTGGATGCTGGATGTCAATACAGGGCCTTCAATTTTCTATTATACCTATGACAAAGGGCATTCCTGGCAGGGGCCTTTTAGCTTATCGGTAGATAACATGACTAAAATTTCTGCACGAAATGATTACATGATCGAGGACGGTAATAGTTGCATGGCATTTTTCACTGCTGCCAAATCAAATGACAAGGAAGGCCGTGTTTTCTGTTCACGAACTGACGATGGAGGACTTTCGTGGAAATTTATCGCCTGGGTTGGTGCAGAGCCTGAAAAAGGAATCCGGATTATGCCATCCACAGTTCGGATTTCTCAAAATGAGCTTTATCTTACTTCGCGGGTGGTCAATGAAGGCGGAAACTGGAGCGAACTGGCATCCCGGGATAAGGGGAAGAACCGCTTCTTCGACTCGTGGCGCAGCAGTGACAACGGAAAGAGTTGGACATACCTTGGGAAACCTGTTGATGATCTTGGAGAAGGTAATCCACCCTGCCTGATCAGGCTGACTGACGGACGACTGTGCCTGACCTACGGCTATCGGGCAGAACCTTTCAGTATCTGCGCCAAACTGAGCAAAGACAATGGGATAACATGGAGTGCACCAATTGTTCTGCGAAATGACGGTGACGGACGTGACATCGGTTATGTGAGATCAGTCCAACGACCGGACGGGAAAGTGGTAACCATTTATTATTTTCAGGATAAAGAACACCCTGAAAGATTCATCGGTTGTACCATCTGGAATCCCAATGTGGCGGCTCCAGCCAAACAGTAATAAAAAATTAAAATTAAAACGATCAAAAATAATATGGAAATAGTTGTACTTGATGGATTTACATTAAACCCCGGAGACCTGAGCTGGGAAGGATTAGAGAAGTTTGGAAACTTAACGGTTCATGACCGCACCCCAAAAGAAACTTCTGAAATTATAAACGCGATTGGCTCAGCAGAAATCATATTCACAAATAAAACATCGGTAACAAAGGAAGTACTTGAAAAAGTCCAGTCGGTTAAATACATTGGCGTACTGGCAACTGGTTATAATGTAGTTGATATCGCTGCTGCAAAGAATTTAGGAATAACGGTGACCAACATTCCGTCTTACGGAACGATTGCAGTCGCACAAATGACTTTTGCATTACTGCTCGAATTATGCCACCATGTAGGTGATCACAGTGCTGCTATTAAAAATGGAGTCTGGAGTAGCTGTCCTGATTTCTGCTTCTGGAATACACCTCTTGTTGAACTTTCCGGCAAAACAATGGGAATCATCGGATTTGGCCGTATCGGTCAGGCTACTGCAAAAATTGCACAGGCTTTCGGACTGAACGTTCTGTATAATGACGTAAATAAAATTGCGGAATTAGAGGAGGATTCTTGCCGTTATACCTCCCTTGATGAACTTTTTGCAAAAGCAGATATCATTAGTTTGCATTGTCCGTTGCTCAACAGTACTTCGGGTATCATCAACAAGAATAATATCTCAAAAATGAAAGACGGCGTAATGATCATCAATACCTCTCGCGGTCCGTTGGTTGTGGAGCAGGATTTAGCAGATGCTCTGAACAATGGGAAAATCGGAGGTGCAGCGCTAGATGTTGTTACTGTTGAGCCTATTGAAACAAATAATGTATTATTAAAAGCCAAAAATTGCATTCTCACACCACATATCGCCTGGGCTCCAAAAGAATCAAGATCAAGATTAATGAATACGGCTGTTGAAAATTTAGAACTATTTCTGAACGGAACCCCCCAAAACGTTGTTAAGTAATTGATAGTTGAATATTGACCTATGTTGCCATTAGGCATCTTGCTCAATCTAAAACGCTGGAATACTCCTGCCATCTACAATGGATGGGAGCAGATTATCAAAAGAACCCGGACAACCTGATTTAATCTCGAGGAGACCATGGATTTCATGCCCGAATTCGGGCCGATGATTGGTTATGCTGTAACCATGACCATTAAACCATCCACGCCGGGTTCCGATCCGAATGCCTGGACCAAATACAGTAACTACATTGCCTCCATTCCCGGGCCCAAAATTATTGTCCTGCAGGATCTTGATAGTCCAAATGTGATTGGTTCCTTCTGGGGCGAAGTAAGTGCCAATATTCATAAAACACTCGGATGCGTAGGCGTTATTGTTGATGGCGCCATAAGGGATCTCGACGAAATGAAAAGTTCAGGTTTCAAGGCTCTTGAGCACCACTTATGTGTCGGTTATGCTTATGCCGCACCCATCACCTGGGGAGAACCGGTAGAAGTATTTGGCAACCAAGTAAATTCGGGTGATTTAATTCATGCTGACAAGCACGGATTTTTAATTATTCCGGAGGAAGATCAGTCCCGTATTCTTGAAGCATCGCTCTTTATGGACAATAATGAATGTGATACAGTTATCAATGCTGCTCCGGCATAGGACCGCATAGGCGAGCAAATAAAAAATGCTGAAGTCATGAATGAAGCTGCAAAAACATTTAGCCAGGCAGCTATTGCTGCATTAGGCAAGGAAGGAGAATTGAAATAATGACAGGAAAAGATTTCAGAGACGCACTACGTTCAGGAAAAAATGTGTACGGCACATTAATCACTTCAACATCACCCAAGATATTCGATACGGCAATGAGTCTCGGACCCGGCAATGTTTTTTTGTGCGACGCGCATGTCGCGTACAACTCCGAAACGCTAAGCTGGATGTGCAGAGCATTTTAAGCTGCCGGAATAAACCCTGTTGTTCGTATCCTGGAAACGGATCCCAAACTGGCCACGCGGGCATTAGACGCCGGCGCAGGTGCCGTACTTGTGCTTTATGTTGAAAATGTCGCCGATGTCTTCGATCTTGTGGGTGCATTAAAATACCGGCCCTTAAAGGGAGAAAAGCTGAAAATGCTCCTGTCTGGAAAAGAAAAACCGACAGCAAAACTTGAGGCTTATTTAAAAATTTACCATAATAATCATACGCTGCTCCTGAATATCGAAAGCCCGGCAGGAGCGAACAATATAGAGAATTTCATTGCCATTCAGACTGTTGACGGACAAGGGGTAGGCGGAATCGGCAACCTGAACAAATCGAAGCCAGCGTTGATTGGCTGGGAAGAAGAGAAGGTGGAACTATATCTTGATCTGGATAGTTGTGTCAAGGCATCTTCTTTAGAGATTACCACATTGCTGGACACAAAAACCAGGCACATCCTCCATCCGTTACTGATGGCGTGCTTCATCTATCAAAAAAAGAATGAAGGCTTTGAGTCTGTTGGCAAAATTGAGGTAAAAGGAAACCAGAGGAAGGGAAAAATATCCGCACCCATATTTTTAAGATTCCAAATTCTGCGAAATCATTTCGTTTTGTCAAACTGAAATTAAAAGGAAATCGATTTATGCCGCCTCCCTACCCCACTGTTGGTCAGAAAGCTCGAATGTATGCCGGCGAAATAACAGTGATAATAAAATCTTTAAACGTGGATAAATATTAATAAATTTGAACTTGTTAGAGGACGCCATCATTTAAAAATTAGCGTTTTAATACTACAACCAAATTAAAATTAAAATGGAAAACAAATTTAACCGTAGAGCCTTTGTCGGTGCTTCTTCCCTTATCGGAGCAGGTTTGTTACTCGAGTTTCCGAATATTTCCCTTGCATCAGGAAGTAATGTATTAAAACCCGCTATTTTAGGTGGTCCCAAAGCCCATGAGGGCATGTTCCCTGGTTGGCCTGTCATGGGTCAGCCTGAGTCCAAAGCGTTGGAAGAAGTATTGCAAAGCAAAAAGTGGTGTCGTCTGGGTAGTAATAAAGTGGCTAATTTCGAAACTGAGTACAAAAAGGTTACAGGTGCTGCACACGTTCTTGCAACTTCAAGCGGGACTAGCGCATTATTAACTTTACTTGGTGCGTTGGATATTGGTCCCGGGGATGAAGTCATCATCCCAGTTTACACTTTTATCGCGACATACAATGTTGTTGTGCTGAATTATGCTCTTCCAATCTTTGTGGATACCGATATTGAAAGTTTCCAGATCGATGCCAATAAAATCGAAGCGGCCATTACGCCGCAAACAAAAGTAATTATGCCTGTTCATATGGGAGGCTCTCCTGCAAATCTGGATAAAATTCTTGAACTATCGCAAAAGACCAGGATTCCTGTAATCGAAGATGCATGTCAGGCGCATCTCGCATCATGGCGGGGAAAGATGGTTGGAACCTATGGTCTGGCCGGAGCCTTCAGTTTTCAGGCAAGCAAAAATCTCAACTCAGGGGAGGGTGGCGCCCTTCTCACAAATGATGAAAAGTTTGCTCAGAGATGCTATAGCTTTCACAATCAAGGTCAGGGCGGAAGGGTTACAGGCTTCAATCCTGGTACCGGCACCCGTGGTACAAATGTTCGCCTGACGGAATTTCAGGGTAATTTATTGCTGGCTCAGATGACACGTGTCGTTGAGCAGACCAATCTAAGGACCGAAAATGCCAACTATCTTTCTAAGATGTTGAATGAGATAAAAGGCATCACGCCTGCAAAACTATATGAAGGGACAACCCGAAGCGCCTATCATTTATATATGTTCCGCTATGACAAGAGCCATTTTGCAGGTCTTAGCCGTGATAAATTTCTTGATGCCCTTACCAAAGAAGGTGTGCCATGCTCCAACGGATACGGCATGATGAACAAAGATGCCTATGTAACCGGTTTGGCGAAAAATAAACACTATCTGAATATCTACGGCGAAAAAACTATGAACCAGTGGCTGGAGCGAAATCAGTGTCCGCAGAATGACCAACTCACCTCAGAGCAAAGTGTCTGGTTCTTTCAGAATATGCTGCTAGGATCCCGAACTGAGATGGAGCAGATTGTCAAGGCAATACTGAAGATCCAAAAATATGCGCCGGAGATTAACAAATCGTAATTAAGTGATTAATAATTAATTGAATCTAAATTATCAGGGCAGGAAAATAAAGAATATCCTTCTTTCGGTTATATTTCTGGTGGCGGTTCTTTCATTTTCACATTCAGGTTATCTCATCGGAACATCGCAATATACTATTGGGACCTTCACTTCGGGAGAAGCTCTCTCGCAAGCAAACACAGATGATAGAATTGCATTAACAAAAAAGTCATCTTTAACATCAGCTAAAAAAGCAGCTTGAATGATCGGTTTAAAGAAGGGTAAAAAGACTGGTCAGAAAGTCCGCAGGGAGGTGATCAATTTACTGCGCCGCTATGTGGCCAATTAGGCGTTTTATCCAGGATGGGGGTTTAGGGGTTTGGCATCCCTGAAAGGGGATGCCAACAGTGTGACCTGGAAGCTAAGATAGTTTTAATTTGAACTTTGCTACAGCATTAAGTCATTAGTGTTATGGAATATAAACAAGATAGCTCCTAAAATAACAAGTGAAAGACACTTTTCAAAGTGTCGGCATTTTTAATCCTATTAAGGGGTGAAATTTCTTGCGGTTTCGATCATCATCTTTAAATTTTCTGATGGTGTAGTTGAAGGAAGAGCACAACCGGCATTTAAAATAAACCTGTTTGACCCTGAATATATTTTCAAAAGTTCCAATGTTTTGCTTTTCACTTCTGTGATGGTGCCCAATGCCAAAACGCCGCTTGGATCGATATTACCGATAAGAGTAGCATGTGCATTTAAAGTGTTGAATATTTTGGTAATGTCTGTCTTATAATCCAGCTCAAAAGCATCAGCACCGGTTAACAACATATGATCAAGAATAACATCGGTATTTCCGCAAATGTGCAAAGTATAAGCGACTCCGGCATTATGAGCCACATCGACAATTCGCTTTTCATAAGGCATGGCAAATTGCAGATACATTTCTGGTGAAATCATTTCAGGTCCGGCAGGACTATCGCCGTTGGAAACCATATCGCAACCGGTTTGTGCCATCAATTTTATGAACTGTGTTGATGCATCAGTGCAATATTCCAGTAAGTTTTTGAGTTGTTCATCACTACCCATCATTAAATCGATCATCCAGTTTTGTGCCCCGCGCATCATACTGGCAAGGGAGAATGGCGCCTGATCGCAATTACCACGAATATAAATCTCGTCTTTATAATACTCCTTTAATATGCGGACTGCTTCCAGCCAAATCTGAATATATTTGTAATCTTCTACCCTTGCAGGCTTCAATCGAACAACATCTTCAAGATTTTTTATAATTCCAATATGAGTTCTTGCCGGATCATCAACAGGAAAATCAACTGGTACGCCAACTGCTCCTGCAAGTGTAACTGTGTCAATATCTACAAGAATACCATCAAATTGATATTTTTCTATTGAAGCAATGAAGGTTTCGGCAATCAATTTTGGACTATTGCGGTATTGTTCCATTGTTACGCCATGTTCCCTCGCAGCCATCATAAAATTATGGAGAATAATGGGAACTCTATCCGGTTTTTCGCCACACAACGCAGCGGTTATTCTTTCGTATCCGTTCATAACATTTTAATGGTAAGTTGATTCACAAAAAACTTCCTATCCAATTTGTTCAAGCGTTTCCCTATGGTTTCGATGATGTGATTTTTCAGATAAATATATCCAATGGGGTCAATAAATATAGCTGATTTTCAGTGATTTAATTATTATTAAACACATAAAAACACACAATCTTTCTCTTATTGAATTAACATTTCAATTTGTTTTCTCAGGCAGGTCAATTTTAAACAACAATGCGAAATTCATAATCTCAATTTCGGTCCTAATTCCAATTTAGAAATATTGCATAGTTTAAACTCCTCCCATTAACAGACACGCTCTAAAATGGAGTTTCCGGCGTTCATTTGGTATTCCTGGAACACCTCATGAGGTGTTCGGTCGTTCAAGGAACGGTGTGGTCGGAACCGGTTATATTCTATTCTCCAATTCTCAATCTTGGTCATTGCGTCTTCCAAAGATAAGAACCAATTAGTATTTAAACACTCATCCCTGAAACTTCCGCTAAAAGATTCAATGAAAGGATTATCAGTCGGTTTACCGGGTCTTGAATAGTCCAGCGCTATATGGTTTTCATAGGCCCACTTATCCAGGGCTTTGGATATAAATGCACTGCCGTTGCCGACCTGGATTCTCTGCGGTAGCATGCCATATTTACTTTTTATCCTATCCGTTATTGTAACAACATCATCTCCTCTAATCGATTGCCGGGAGTGGATTGCAAGGCATTTCCGACTAAAATTATCGACTACAGTTAAGGCTCGGAATTTGCGGCCATCACAAGTCTGGTCGGCCACAAACTGTTTCAACTTGGAATTTTCTTCTTCTAATTGGCGTAAACGTCGAAGCTCGCTTACTCCTAAACCACCAAATTTTTTCTTCCAGTTGAAAAATGTTGCCTCACTGATCCCCATCTTCCGGTAAACCTCGTCTACCTTAACACCAGACTCGGATTACCGTAATGCAAAGACAATCTGCGCCTCTGTGAATTCTGATCGTTTCATGAGCAAAATATTCAAATTAAAC
Organism: uncultured Tangfeifania sp.; assembly: GCA_964506325.1. Taxonomy (GTDB): domain Bacteria; phylum Bacteroidota; class Bacteroidia; order Bacteroidales; family Prolixibacteraceae; genus CAINVV01. Next base: position 10,858 of record CAZDLO010000065.1, on the reverse strand, counting down.
AGATCAATATTTTGCCAAAAACTCTAATTCTAAATCGTCCAGTTTAACGGGGGGAGGTCACAACTAACAGGAATGGACGAAATCCACTCAAATATATTTCATATCTTCTTTACCCCATATCAGCAACAAGAAATCATTTTGCCAAATCTTAATTAAATTCTTACTTGAAATTTCATTTTTTCATTTGTAAGTCAAAACTAATTTCGAAATTAATTACCATTGGTCAATCAAATTTTCATTACGAGTCAAAACTTTTATTAAGGCGTATTATTCTTTATTATTTTGATCTTGGTTAACTTCTCTATCAAGGATGCGCTGGAAATGATTTTCAAGATGTGACCTCATCGCTACTCGGAATTTAGCAGGATCTCCATTTTTAAGAATTTCAACCAGTCTTTTATGAGATACATAGGTCTTCCTTTTTATAGGTCTATTAATTAGACCACTCGTATAAGCATAGTTAAATAATGGAAGGAGAAGTGACTGAAATTGAATTATGCTTTTATTTCCAGTAATTTCATACAGCATGCTATGGAATTTTACCTCATGGTCTATATCGAAAAATACAACATCTGATTTTTCAGGTTCATTCTGTACTATCATTGACAAGTTATTAATATCAGCCGGTGTCGCACGCTGAATAATAAAGTCTGCCAAGCCAACTTCAATTACTAATCTCAGTTCAAAGATTTCAATCAATGTTGCATTGCCAAGAATATTTGGTATCATAGATTTTTGAAGAATACTAAATAGTTCAGGGCTTTTAATAATTGTACCCATATGCTTCTTCGATTCAATAATGTCAAGAGCCCTAAGCCGGTTAAGCGATTCCCTAATTACAGTTCTGCTTACGCCCATCGCTTCTACTAGCTCAATTTCTTTAGGGATTGAGTCACCTGGTTTTAACCCTTTTTTAATGAACACTTCGATAAGCATCGCCTCAGCTTTATCAACAAGGTTTGTGCTGTCGATAATAGTTATCAAGTCATTGAATTCTGTTTTACTCATTTCATTTAATATTTTATTCCCATGCAAATATATAAAAAATCCTGCTTGACTTATGTATTACATAATACAAAAATATCAGGTTTCCATTTTTAAATGGCCTACTTTCAGGGAAGCCTGTAATGGTTACAATTATTGCTTCGTAACTTCAAAGGTAACCATACCTGATTAGTCTATTCGGCTAGCCCGGTTTAATTGTTATCTAACTGGACGACGGTGTTTTTTAATGAAAAAAATTGTTATGCTTTCAGTTTCTTACATTGGTTAATCATCGTCTAACTTATCGGCGACTTTTGGTTTAAGTGTGAATAACTGGAGCGTTATAGCTAAAATGATTGGAATAACAAGCAGTGCAATATCTTTTCCCAGGTTACCGGCATCGGTTGATTTTCCCAGCCAGCTGGTAATAAAAGCACCCGCGAAAACTCCGGTCATATTCATTAATCCATAACCTGCGGCACGGTGGCGTGGCGATACAAACTGACAGAGAATTGGCATATTGTTGGCATCGTACATTCCTTGTCCCAATCCATACAAAAGACACCCTCCTACTACCAATGAAAAACTATTACCAAAACCCAACAGCAACAGAGCAGGGACTGTAAATGACAAACCAATAACTCCCGTAAAAATTCTGCCTCTGAGGTTCCGAATGATCCATCTATCAGATAGAATTCCACCTGCTATTACTCCCAAGAATGAAGAGCATGCAATAGTAACTGTACTTAGAGGGCCGGCTTTTGACATTTCAATCCCAAGACTTTCAGAGAAAAGAGTAGGTAGCCAGTTTTTCACTGCCCATCCGGGGAAGCTTGGAGAAGCAAAATAAAACAAGATTACCCAAAAACTGATAGTCCCGAGAAGAATGGATAGACTCTGTCTTATTGAGTCCAGTTTATCGAGTATTGTACTGGATTTTACAGGTATCTTTACATCAGGTCTGTTTTCTTCAAGGAATAGGATTAGGACGATACTATAAAACATTCCAATCAATCCAAAACTATGAAATGTAGTATGCCATGACCATGTATGTGCCACTGTAGCACCAAAACCACCTAGCGCAAGACCAACATAGATCCCTGTTGAGTGTATTCCCACTGCAAGAGAACGTGTATTACCCCTGTGATAATCCGCAATTAGCGCCAGTCCAGCCGGAATATACAAGGCTTCACTAACGCCCATTATTGCCCGTAAATAATATAACTGGTCAAATGTTGTTGCATATCCCATCATCATAGTTACTGCTGACCATACGAAAAGGCTTCCGACAATGAGCCATTTGCGGCTGATTCGGTCAGCAATAAGTCCTGCCATTGGAGACATCAGTCCATATATCCACAGGAAAATGGCCATCAGACGACCGAAATTTTCAGCTGTTTCCAGTTCACGGATATCCCCCATAATAGCTACTTTCATGGTTGAAAGCATTTGGCGATCCAGGTAGTTTAATAAAGCAACAATCCAGAGAAGGGCTACCACAAGCCAGGGGTACCAGGGTTTTTGTTTGAAGTTCATGATTTATTTTATGTGTTTTGATATATCATAATCATTTGAAAAGGTATAAGATTCACTCATAAATGACTGAAATTCTTTGACAATCTCAGGCGCTTCTGAAGAAATATTCCTGCTTTCACTAATGTCATTTCTAAGGTTATACAACTCAAATGTTTTTATCCCTTTGCTAAACTGTTGTATCCCCTTAAAATCACCGCATCTTACTGCCTGGCTGTAAGTATCTCTGACATGACCATAGTCCCAGTAAAGGTATTTATGCTCCTCTCCTTTCCCTCCGGTTAAATCAGGTAAAAAAGAGACTCCATCTGTTTCAATTTTACCAGGAAAACCAATTATCTCAGCTAAAGTGGGCATGATATCCCAAAAGGCAATTATCTTATCATTCTTGGATGAGTCAGGAATCACATTTTTCCATTTTACTATAAAAGGAATCCGGATACCTCCTTCATAACTATCTCTTTTCCCTCCTCTGAATGGCCCATTACTATCGAAAAACTCAATTGGGATGGAGACTTCCTGATAGGGACCGTTATCGCTAGTAAAAAACACCAGCGTATTTTCCTCCAGCTGAAGGTCTTTTAGCAATTTCATAAGTTTTCCGACATCGCTGTCCATTCGTGTTATCATTGCCGCATAATTTTTAGCAATCTGCGGCCATTCATTTTTGGAATAGGGTTCATCAGAAGGAACAATATAGTGCTCAGGGGTATCCTTTGGATAATCGGAATAGTGAGGAATTGTGTAAGCGACGTAAAGGAAGAACGGATGGTCTTTGTTCCTTATTATAAAATCATTGGCTTTCCCCGTGAATAAATCATGCGAATAGAATTTGTTTTTACCTCCGCGGTTTCCTGTGATCTCACCTATTCCATTTGTAATAACCAAATCCTGCAACAAGACCAACTTATCATTCTCCCATAGAAAATCGGGATAATAAAAATGAGCCTGGTCCTGGTTGTAATGACCATACCAGTAATCAAATCCCTGCTTATTTGGTAATCCCCATGTGCCTTCAATCCCTAATCCCCACTTTCCAACACCTCCTGTCTGATATCCTGCCATTTTGAGCAATTCGGCAATGGTAAAGTCATCGGGCCGCAAGTAGATACCTGAAGGCAAATTATCCCTGATCCGGTTATGTCCGTTATGAAAACCAGTCATCAGACTGCATCTGGAAGGAGCGCAAACAGAAGCTCCTGAATATGCCTGTGTAAAGCTCATACCTTCTGCTGCCAATCTATCTATATTTGGGGTTCTGATTTTTTGTTGTCCATAACATCCTAAGTCTCCATAACCCAAATCATCGGCCATAATAATGACAATATTTGGTTTGACCCTATTGTAATTATCCTTACCGGATGTAGATGATACAACCGAAATACTGATTAAAAATGTAATTACTTTTCCCATTCCCCGTTTTTATCTATAGTTGCTTTATGAATATAAATTATTCACAAAGTATTTTTTTTATTCAACTACTTTACACGATATCCTTCTTGATAATCAGGATTTTGTGTGTGTATAACAGGATTCATCCGCTTCAACCAATTATCAAATGCACCTCTTAATTCCAGGACTTTCTCCGGATTACTCTCTGCAAGATCATTTTCTTCTCCAATATCTTCTAGTAAATCGAACAACTCAAGTTTTACGGGATCGTAATGTTCAATCAGCTTGAAATTACCTTTCCTGATTGCATAACCTGGCATTTGAGCCTGAGGACTATAGTGAGGGTAATACCAGCACAATTGATCTCTTTTAAAATTCTTTTTTCCTGAGAGCAAAGGGACAAGGCTCAAACCGTCAACATCTTTAACAGGTTTTTTCAGGTAACCAACCATATCAATAATTGTTGGAAATAAATCATCACTTATAACAGGCTCACTACATACAGTTCCACCTGCAACATGCCCCGGCCATTTTATAATTAAAGGAACGCGGATTCCACCTTCATATAAAAATCCCTTCCCCTGTCTTAATGGAGTATTATCAGTTGATGGCAAGTAGCCTCCATTATCACTAAAAAAAACAATTATAGTATTTTCTGTTAATCCCAATTTGTCCAATTCGGACAAAATACGACCAATATTATTATCTACATTCTCAATCATAGATGCATATACAGGACTCTTCTGTGAATGATTGCTAACCATCTTTTTTTCATATTTCTGAATCAGAGAGTCAGGCGCCTCCAATGGAATATGGACTGAGTAATGAGATAAGTAAACAAAAAACGGATGTTCCTTGTGGTCCGAAATAAATTTTATTGCTTCATCCGTCAGACGATCAGCTAAATATTCTCCTGGTTTACCTGCGTCCAGATTTTGTAGTGAGGGATTCAAATCATTTTTAGTATCCTTATAGGGTGCCCAGTGTGTTGGGGTAGCGCCCTTGGAATAACCACCAAAATTAACATCAAACCCTTGATGAATAGGAAAATATTTTTCATCAATACCTACATGCCATTTGCCAATACTGGCTGTAGAATAACCCAATGGTTTTAAAGCTTCAGGAATCATAATTTCTTCAAGGGAAACATACATCAAATCTTTTGGTGGGATAATTCTACCATGCTCAGGATAACGGTGTTTTTCGGTTGCTGTTATATGTCCGGTAAAATGAAGGCGGGCAGGATTTTTTCCTGTCAGTATACTTGCCCGGGTTGGAGAACAAACCGGACAGGCAGAGTATGCATTAGTAAACATCATTCCCTCCTCCCTCAGACGGTTAATGTTAGGCGTTTCATAGAACTTACTTCCATAACACTGTAAGTCCTGCCATCCCAAATCATCAATCAGGATAAAAAGAATATTAGGCTTTATATTATTCTGTTTAACAGCACAATATATATGTGATCCAAAACCAAACATGACTAAAAATGTTGTCATTATACGCTTCAGTTTGAATGAAGTGGCAGGATTCTTTGAGGAACTAGAACTTTTTTCAGAAAAAAGACTTGCCGAGTTTCTTCTTTCTGTTGTTAACTGTTTTCCATTTTTAAGAAAATCCACTCTTTTTACCATTGTAAACTAACTTGTTAGAATTTTGAAAAATTAAATTTGATACCTTCTTAATTCCACATATTCGGATCAAATATTGTTGACGCAATATACCTGTAAGGTTTTGCTCCTTCAAGCAACGCATTATTCCAATAATAGATTATTACCAGTTTACCATCAGGTCTTTGAAGCATTCGCGGATATCCTACATCTCGGCTGGCACCATCTCCTCCACGAAGTACTATTTCATCACCCCATGATTTACCATTATCAGAGCTGAATCGTACATTAATTCTTGAACCATGCTCACTCCGGTAAGCATATCCAAGGGCTAATCTCCCATCAGCCAGTTTTACAAGTGCAGGAGGTGATCCTCCTCTTCCTGTATCGGCAACAGGATCCCTTAGCTGCTCCCAGGTTATACCATTGTTCCTGGAAATATAAGAAGCTATTTTGCTCAGGCTATCGACAGTTTTTGTGCGGATAGTCGTAAAAAGTTCCATCGGTGACAACCGTACAGATGAAGGCATAATATCGAAACCTTCAGGCTCAGTACCTATCCATGATACGATTTTCCAATTAAGAGCCCCGTCATCTGTTCTCGCATATACAACACGTCCTTCCTTTCGGTTACTTTTTTTCACCGTCAGGAAAGCCCCAATTTGTTGTTTACCCTCAACTATATAATCTGTACGGGAAATTAATCCTTCTGTATTCATTTTGGGTAATTCATACGGACCAATCCACTTTTTCCCTCTGTTGCTTGAATAATAAAAATGAGATGATCTGATTGTCAGAATAAAATCAGGATTGGTAAAATCATTTATTTTCTCAGTAAGGACAGCAACAGAATCTGACCTCTTATCAGCAGTCCCCATTGTAGTCTGGCCTTTTTCATAAGCATCCTCTATGGTCCAGTGAATACCTCCGTCCTTGCTCCGTGCATATTTTCCACTTGATGAAGGCCGGTACAAGGAATGTAGTCCGGGGGCTTTTTCGTCATACAGGCCTTCTGTAAAACCAACAAGTATTTCGTTATTGTCCCAGGACCATAACCCATTATTGGCTGGCCAGGCAGCGAAACGACCCTCGCCATAATAAACTATTCCATGTTGAATTCCCTTTTCGTTCCCCAGATTGCTCTTATCTGTATTAATGTTGCAGGATGATATCATAAAACATAATATCATTATTGATGATACATTTAGATTTTTTATCTTTTCACAATTCTTGTCTTTCATAATTAAAGAATAAGTAGTTATACAGAGATCTTATTTGTGTTTTTTCTGACCATCTTTACCATTTACATTGCTTTCCCAGTCCGTTAGGTCTTCTTTTAATCGACTGACTATTTCAGGATACTGATTGGCAAGGTTATATATCTCACTGATGTCGTCTGACAGATTATATAATTCAGGTGTACCATCCTGATTTTGCATTACGAGTTTCCAGTGTCCTTTGCGAACAGCCTTTTGGTTCCCAATCCTCCAGAACAAAGCCCTTGGTTCAAGTTCTTTGCCACGGATTAATAATGGTAGTATGCTTACTCCATCGAGAAAATTGAAACTTCTTTTCGATGGTAGTTTGATTCCAAGCAGATCGAGATAGGTTGGCAACAGGTCAAAAGTACTAATCGTCTGGTTACAAACGGATTGAGCAGGAATGTGTCCCGGCCACCAGGCAATTGCAGGTACACGATGACCGCCTTCGTACAGTTGCCCTTTTTGTCCTTTTAGTGGTCCATTTGAGCCAACTTCCGGCCAAATATTGTCATTATAATTTAAATATCCTCCATTATCGGAAGTAAAGAACACCAGTGTATTGCGGTCGAGACCCTCCTCTCGAAGACTTGCAAATAAACGACCTATGTTTTTATCGAGATCTTCAATCATTCGAATTACCACGCCAGGAATCTGATCAGGCTTATGTGGGCCAAGTTTGCTTTTGGTTCCAGGGTAAGTGCTGGTAAAATCCTCCCCTTCTCGAACAGTTTCAAGAGCTCCATCTTCCGAAGTCTGCCAGGGAAAGTGAATGGCATTATATGCCACATAAAGGAAAAATGGTTTGTCCTTTTGCATTTTGATAAAACTGACAGAGTTATCAGTAATTACATCCGTGGCATAACCCTCCTGAAAAGATAAGCTTTCATTATGCCACCAGTCTTTAAACCCATTTCGATCCATTTTTGAGAAATAATCTCCACTGCCACAGGTAAGACCACGGAATTCATCAAAGCCATGCCGGATCGGATTAGCCGATGGGTGTTTTCCTAAATGCCATTTTCCGAAAATACCAGTTGCATAGCCTGCCTTGTGTAAGTATGCAGCTATCGTAATTTCGTTTTTGTTCTCTTCACTTCCAATTCCCCTGTCTTGCCAGTCAGTAGGAAGAGCATTCTCAATGCCTAACCTCTGCGGATAGCGACCAGTGAGGAGTGCAGCGCGAGTTGGCGAACACATTGGCCCATTACTGTGAAAATCAGAAAATAGCATTCCTTCTTGTGCCAGTTGGTTGAGATTTGGAGTTTTAGCCTTTCCTCCAAAGTAGCCGCCAAGGTCTCCATAACCCAGATCATCAGCTAGTATCACAATAATATTAGGGAATCTTCCTTTTGCAGAATGTACCTGTGCAAGGCAATGTTCCGTCCCGGTTAATGTAAGATATCCCGGGATCATAATGGCTGCAGCTCTTAGCCATTTAATAATAAAGCGTTTATTTATATTATTCATGTTCCAAATTCGCTCTTCGCTTAAATTTTTTGTAATGTTTAGTTTTACTTATTATCTATACCGCTTGGTGACCATCCGGGACCACTTCTTCCAGAACTATTTCAGACTCTACAAGTCCAACATCAATTGCAATCTTCCCGTTTGGTGCAATTTTCTGCATCTCCATTTCTGTAAATAAGAAAGTCAGTGTTGCATTCTCAGGAGCATTTACTATAATTTATTTGCCTGATGCATCAGTGAGAGTGCAATTTGTAGTTCCTTTCATAAGAACAGTAACACCAGTTAATGGATTAGCGGTTTTATAAGCTACGGTTCCGCTAATGCACTGTTTCGCATATGTACTGCTACTTAATACAAAAGCAAACCAAAATAGTACTAAGCTATAAAATAGACACTTTGATTTTTTCATAGCTTAAAGTATGGGATTCTGAATTATATATTTACATTTGTTTTATGTAGTACATAAAACAAATGTAAAATCTTTTTTTGATAAAAACAATTATATTCCATTTTAAATTACTGCTTTATATAACTAATATATAAGTAGTTATGAATAATATAGTACGACTACCGGTTACAAGGAATTACCAAGAAATAAAAATGAGGAGATTAATTGAAAATGTAAAAAAAAATAACTGCTTTTGGTCTGATTAATTTACCTTAGACCCTAATTAACAAACAAGATGCACATAAAAACATTTGTTTTAATCATTAGTCTCTTTATATTCTCATATTTAACTAGTCATAGTAAAAACGGACTAATATCTAAACGATATGACATTGTAATCTATGGAGGGACCTCAGCAGGCATTGCAGCTGCTATTCAAGGTTCAAGAATGGGGAAAACGTTACTACTTATAGAACGGTCTTCCCGCATTGGAGGATTAACCACCGGTGGTTTGGGAGCCACCGATATTGGAAATAAGCAGGCCATCGGAGGAGTTACAAACATTGGGAAAAGATATTAATGCCCCAACTCCCTTAATTCTTAATGGCAATTTTCAAATGTTATAGCAAAATGGACTAATGAAAAAACAATACTTAAATAATCTGTAATGAATACGAGAATTAAGATCTCATTAATAGCGGCCGGAGTTTCATCTATTGTTGGAGCAGGTTGTAAAAATGAAGTTTCAAGGCCTAATATTGTTTTTATTCTGGCAGACGATCTTGGCTATTCACAACTTGGTTGTTATGGAAGTAATTATTATCAGACACCCAACATTGACAGACTGGCAAGGGAAGGCATCCGCTTTACGAATGCTTATGCAGCCTGTTCAGTTTCTTCTCCAACTAGGGCCAGTATTATGACAGGAAAATATCCGGCACGGTTGCATTTAACTGATTTTATAGCTGGTAATGACAGAAGCGATTACCTCCTGTCCCAGCCCGACTGGAAAAAGTTTTTACCCCTTGAAGAGGTTACTATTGCTGAAGCGATAAGAAACAAAGGTTACAAAACTGCTATATTCGGAAAATGGCATCTCAGTGTAACAAAGTCCGGACCAAAAAGCCTTCCTTACAATCCCGACAAACAAGGCTTCGACCAGTATTTCGTAGCAGATAAACCAGGAAGGACAACTGATCCTGAACATGATCCGCATAAATCAGATTCAATTGGTAACAGGTCGATAGAATTTCTCAGGGAAAATTCCGGAAATCCATTCTTTCTTTTTGTAAGTTTCAGTGCTATCCACAATCCGCTGATGGAAAAGGCAGATTCAATAGCCCGGTGGAAAAATGTACCTGGAAGCGATAAACCTGAGAATAATCCAGTTATTGCTGCTATGTTGTCAAGAATGGACCGGAATATTGGTAAAATCCTGAACGCTGTTAATGAATTAAATCTGGCTGAGAATACAATCATTGTTTTTTTCTCAGATAACGGAGGATTGGGAAGTGATGCAAAACAGACTCCCCTCCGTGAAGGTAAAGGCTGGTTATATGAAGGCGGTATCAGGGTACCATTGATTATAAAGTGGCCCGGAATTGTTAAAAAAGGTTCGGTAAGTTCAGAGATTGTATCTTCCATAGATTTTATGCCCACGTTTTGTGAGCTTACCAATGTCGATTCTATACCCTTTGTTGATGGGGTATCTCTGGTTCCTTATTTAAGAACCGGAGTCTCATTACCTGAAAGGAATATTTACTGGCACTATCCACATTACCATAATGGACCTCCCGGTGGTGCTATCAGAAGTGGCAAATGGAAACTTATTGAATGGTATGAAAATAGCCTCCTTGAGACCGGGAAACCAGCATTTGAACTTTATGACATGGAAAATGATTTAAGCGAGTCCTTGAACCTGGCAGATAGTCTTAAAACTTTAACCATGAAGTTATCAGGTGAATTAAAGAGCTGGAGGAGTGATGTAAACGCACAAATGCCCGTTCCAAATGAAAGAAAATGATCGAGATCTTTATTAAAAGAGAATTCAATCCGGGGGATCATATAACTTGAGAGATAGTGTTATCAGAGGCTATGGGTGTAAGCAGAACAGCCAGCAGAAAGTCACATACAGACAATTGTTTCCTACATTTATTTTTTGTCAATTCCACTTGGTGACAATCCGGGACCACCACCTGAAGTATGCCCTCTGCTTTCTCCTG
>CAZDLO010000064.1:19395-19946 GCA_964506325.1 uncultured Tangfeifania sp. | reverse complement strand
ATAAGCTATAGGCTCACCTGTACATTGCATTATACAACCATGCTGATGAATAAGAATTCCTTTAATTTTTTTTACTTCTTTTGGAATAAAAAGAGTATATTTGGCTTTCTGAAAAGCATATTGAACTGAGTCCTTTAACTCAATGGAATATACTTTACCATTCCATAATTGTGTTTCTTCTGAATGGAGAGTTTGAAATAGGAACGCCAAATAAAAAATAAAAGAAACTACTTTCATACGTAAATAATTTATTGTCATGTGGGTTTCATTTTGTCATAAAGTACTTCTATAAGCTTTTTACTTTCTATTAATTTTACTCCAGTTATACTTGCCTTTTTTGCATTCCATATCTTGGGAATTGACAATTTTCCTTGCGAAAGAGAATACATCCAAATTAAGTCTATAAAATTTACAAATAGGTTTAGTCTATAGAACAAGGATGGATTTATAATCTCAAACCCAATTTTATATAATGTCCTGACGTTGAAAAAATAGGATGTCCCTACAATATTTACTGTTTCAGGTATGCTTTTATTCTCGATTAACTGAAT
>CAZDLO010000064.1:0-19385 GCA_964506325.1 uncultured Tangfeifania sp. | reverse complement strand
GATTAATTGAATAAGGTTTAATAATCCTTCTAAGTGATAAATCAACATCCTATTTCTAAATTCAATTCCTGATTTGCATTTTTTCATAACAAATAGATAGTCAAAGCTACTACCGCTATGTAAATCTATTTGAAGATTGTTTGCCATATAGCCAAGTAACATTGGGGAGTAATACTTGTATACACCGATAAGTCTAAAAAAGGGCGTAAAAGCAAATTGACCTAAAGGAACATAAACAATGAATAGTAAGTAAAAGAGTGGCTGAGAGAACCCTTTTTCAATTATAGTAAGTGCTGGCAAAAAGCCCAATAACATCAACAGAATGGATTCTATCCATTGTAAAATCTTTGGCTGTTTATAGAAATCATTCATATTAGGATGTCGTTTTAAAATGCCGCATAAATCGTTTAAATACACTACAAACTTGCGCCTATATGCCGGATTTGGGTGTATTTAGGCAGATTTGTTGTCGGTTATCCAAAAGTAAATGTACCTAAAGTTATTTGAATACCAAAGCTTTAGGGGGTGGGGATTGTGTGGGACAAACTAGGGTGATGCGGTTGGTAACCGCATTTTCGACCTATCATCGATTACAAATCGCTGCACCCAAAAGCACCCAGCGGCGTACTCCCTTTATCCTTTTAACTTTATCCTTTATCCTTCCTCGAAGAAGGCTTCTATTCCCGGATAATCAAATTCAGCCATCGCCTTGTCGAGAGGAAACAGGAAAAACCTGCACCTGGCTGTAGCACAAACGGTACCATCACTGCTCAGGATTCTGCCTTCTACAAATGCCATCCTGCTGTTCTGCTCCGTAAGCCTGGCCCTTAACGTAATTTCCCCGTCACTGATCAATACGGCTCTTCTGTAGCTTACTTCCATGGAGGTTGTTACACCAACAGTCTTGCAAACAGACTGAACAACCCAGCTGCAAAGTTCATCCAGCAAAGCAGCCTGTATGCCCCCATGCAGTATATTCCTGAATCCCTCTGCCCATTTTTGCGGACTCCATTTTGCTACCACTTCATCCCCGTCAAGTTCAAAACTGAGCTGTAAACCCTTGTCGTTGTTGGGGGAGCAGCCAAAACAATTGTAATCTTTCCTTCCCGACTTCAGGTAGGGATTTGAAATTTTTCTTACCATATATGCTATTACACTAATTCAACTTTAACTATTTCATTTTTTGCAAGATACCAGATATTCCCTTCACATGGGGAATAACCCATTGACTTCAGGTCGCTCAGGTATCCTCGCATCTGCCTGGTATCTTTGTCTGATTTCTCACCGGTTTTATAATCAATGACTACCGCCCTGCCATCCTTTAGCATAACCCTGTCGGGCCTGTGCCTCGTTTCACCATACCGGAGAATATCCCTTTCATTCAATACTTTCCACTGGTCATCGAACCACTCCATATAAGGGGACTGTTGCAACAAGCCATCAATCCGGGTGAAGAGCTCTCCGCCCTCCCCGACAGTCAGCAGTCCGGCTGATACCATTGAATTCACCGCTGGTCCGACGTCTTTCCTGGTTCTTATATTCTCAAACACCTGGTGCATAACTGTTCCCCTGTTGATTCTTTCAGTCTGATTGTCACCTGTCAACCGAAAGTAGTCCCTGCTGTGCAGTCGGATATTCATCTTCATGCTGTTTGAATTCAAAATCAGCGCATCATTGGGAACTTTCTCTGCTGCGGATAATTCTTCTTCCCCAGTTTCAATGAATTGCCCGGACTCCAGGATTTTAGTCACAGGATTCCAGTAATTTTCAAAATCAATGTATTTCTGCCTGTCAATACTATCGGCCAGGAAGGGCTCTTCTACCAGGTGCTGGATAAGCTCCCCGACTGTGACCGGTTTGTTGTTACCCTCCTTGTAGGGCATGATGACAAAAAGATGGTTCACTGCCCTTGTCATAGCGACATAGAGCAGGTTCAGATTATCCATGGTGCTCAACATCGTTTCCGTGTAATAATCGTGGGAAAAGGCCGAATTTCTAAGTGTGCTGTCACATTTAACAAGCACGATATTCAACAAGTCGAAAGGGTCTCCCTCCGGTACTGCCCATAAATAGTTAGGTTTATAAGTATTCAGCGCAATTTCCCAGTTGCAGAACGGGATAAATACCGTGTGGTATTCCAGGCCTTTTGACTGATGTATGGATGAGATCCTGATGAAATTTTTTACGGAAGGCAGGTTTATGGTCTTATTGCTTCCAGCTGATTCCCACCAATCCAGAAACCCGGGAATCCCGCCATAGTCTCCCCTGCCATATTCCAGTACTAAATCCATAAATGCCTGCAGGTAAACTTTTTCACCAGTCACTTTTCCTAACCTGAAATGATCGGCCACCAATACAACAATCTCAAAAAGCGGTAACGCAAGCAATGCCGAGAGAAATTCGGACTGTTCTTCCACCTCCAGCCACTTTTCAAAGAGTTCAGGCAAGGGGGAATCAGGATCGAAAAAAACATGAAGGCCGGAGGGTGGATCCTCTTCTGTCTGATCGATCAACGGTAATAAAACACGGTAATATGAATACAAAATCTCTCCCCTGACCGGTTGGATTTCTTTGCGGGTAAATACCCTGAAAAAGTTGACAAGAAATCTGACAACCGGCGATTGGCCTATTTTTAGTGTGTCGCTTGTGATGACATCATACGAACAGCCTGGTTGTGGGTTGGTCTTTTTTCGTTCCCACAAAGCTTTCGCAACTTTTTCAGCTTCTGAGTTTTCCCTGACAAGAATTGTAATTTCTTCGGCCCTGACGCCAGATCGCTGGACTGCTTCCAGTTGCACGATAAGTTCTGACAGGGCCTTTCCCATGAAATCAATCTTCCTGGAACTACCATCCGCTTCAATAAAGGATAATCTGACATAACCTCCCGGATTTCCTTGTTGAGGACATGTTTGTAACTGGTCGGAATAGGCACCGGAAATGACACCTTTAAGGTCCGGAAACGGCTTGTCCTCGGTTTCTGATTCCAACCATCCATTGAGATATTGTGAGGCCCTCATGAAAAGGGAATTGTTGAAATCAACAATGTTTTGTTTGCTTCGCCAGTTGATATTTAAGTCTTTTGTTTCAACACCAAGATGCGAAAGATCGGCAGCTAGCTGGTTGGCCAGAAGGTTCCAGTCACCATTTCTCCAGCGGTAAATCGATTGTTTGACATCACCAACCACCAGCGAAGAGTTCCCCGATGCAATTGCATTTTCAATCAATGGTTTGAAATTCATCCATTGCTGACGTGAGGTATCCTGAAACTCATCCAGCATGAAATGGTGGTATATCATCCCTACTTTTTCGTAGATGAACGGGGTGTCATTGCCTTCAATTATTTTCCCGATGATTCTGCCGGAATCACTCAGCAATACGGAATTGCTATCGGCCAAAACCTCCTTAATCTTTAAAGCTATATTGCCTAAAAGGCCAAACGGGTAAATATTCTTTAAAATAGCTTGTGCGGTATTGATCCTGGTATACTCTTCAAGTAAAACTTCAATTGAATCTTTTAAAAGCTGGTTAAGGCCATTGTAATACAATTTTTCAATCTTATCCTTCAGATCATTGGAATCAGTCTTTTTGGACCAGATTCCGGGATTATCACAAGCTTCCAGAACAGTTTTGCCAGGCGGTTCAAATTTCCCGGCAGCCAGTTTATTGAAGTGGTTGGAAAAAGAGGTTCTCCCCCCTTTAAACTGGTCGTAGGTCAGTCCTGCCTGGCTGATAAGCTCCAGTCCGTCCCGGCCGAATATTTTGAGCCTGTCTTGAATGTCCTTTAACAGTTTCTTGATCCCGGCCACATAATTGTTCAGTTGTTCCTTCCCGGCAAGTGTTTCCAGGAGTTCATCACCATGTACCTTGAAGGTCTCCTTTTCAACCTCTTTGCCGAACTTGAGCAACTCTTTCTTAAAATCCCAGCTCCTGCCCTCCTCCAGGTTATCTTCGAGAAACATCACCATCCAGCTCTTCAGGAGATCATTGCTGTCGATCTCCTGGAACATAAGGTCAACGGCATGTTCAAGGGCCTGCCTGTTGTCGATCTCGGTCTTGAAGGAGGCGTTCAGCTTTATTTCCCTGGCAAATGACCTGATAACTTTCTGGAAAAAACTATCAATTGTCATAACGGAAAAACGGGAATAATCATGAAGGATCAACTTCAGGATTATTGTTGCTTTTCTCCTGATGTCACCTTCACTGCCAAAGTCAGTCAGGATATCGAGGTATTTTGATTCCCCGCCCCTGGAAAGGGCGGATAACTCTTTCAATATCCTTTCTTTCATTTCGGCAGTGGCCTTGTTGGTAAAAGTCACTGCAAGTATATGCTTGTAGGAATAGGCATCTGCATACAACAACTTAAGGTACTCCCCAACCAGACTGAAGGTCTTGCCGGATCCAGCCGATGCTTTATAAATAGTCAAACCTCCTCTTTCTGGCATTTTCAGGGTTTATTTAATTTAAACCTGACCCTTAATACTCCGTCCTCAAAACTGGTGGAAACCAGCTGGAATTTACCTATTTCGGCCGTATTTCCGACGTGTGGACCAATGCAGGGGCATTTGTCATAATTTCCAATGGATACGATCCTGACAAGATCTCCACTTTCATCCGGCAACCTTTTCAGATTAAAGGCTTGACCGGCTTCTTCAAGTGAAATCAGTTGCTCAGAAACATCCAGCCTTTCGTCAATTACCCTGTTTATTCTGGCGGTCAGCTCATTTTCCTCTTCCGGGGTCAGCGACCTGTCAAAATGATAATCACATTTAGATTTTTTCTTTTCAATATGGCTCGAAAAAGACCGTTCGCAACCCAACATTCTGACCATCGTCTGGTTCAGTATATGTTCGGCAGAATGCATCTGAGGATCGTAACTCTTCATTAATTACCACTTTTGTATGTGCTAAATTTAGGAATTAACTTTGAACCTTGAGCAGTGCAACAACTGGTCTCCGGCATTTTTGTTCAGTATTATCATGGATTAAGGCAAGACCCGGCTGCTACCCTTCAAAAGACCTGCCTCTGCTTAAAACCAAGTACTTCAGTCCAATAGTTCCGGCACGGAGTAGTCAAACAAATCCAATATTTTACTAAATTGGAAAGTTTTCAGCCAAAAATGAAAAGAAATAGTTGAACAAGGTGCAACATTCCATTTAAGGCTGCGTCATTGGAGTAAAAAAGAGAGAACCAGGAAATGTACCTCAACATTCATCAGCCGCTGATTGATAAGTGTCTTGAAAATGACCGCCAGGCCCAGGCAGCAATTTACAAGCTGTATTACAGGTCGATGTACAACACCTCATTGCGGATTGTCAACCGGCCTGACGAGGCAGAAGACATCATGCAGGAGTCGTTTCTGACAGCTTTCCGGAAGCTGGGCAGTTACATCGGAGAGGTAAGTTTTGGAATCTGGCTGAAGCGGATTGTGGTCAATCGTTCCCTGGATTATCTGAGAAAGCGAAAAGTGGAATTTGAGGAAGTACGCCCCGACCATCCTGTTTTTGAGGACGACAATGAAACCGACGAAAACGAATATACTGTTGAAGAGGTAAAAACCTCTATTTCGTTGCTGCCTGACGGCTACAGGACCATCCTTTCCCTGATTTTGCTGGAAGGATACGACCATGAAGAGGTAAGTGAGATCCTGGGAATCACCAATGTGACCAGCAGGACGCAGTTTTGCAGGGCAAAAAAGCAACTGAGAGACCAGCTTACCGAATCAAAAAAACAAAAAACAGAAAGAGCCATGAGGAATATTTTCACACCAACCGAAAATAATTATTTGGGTATTCCTTCAGGCAAATAGAATGCATATTAAATAATGTTGAAAACAAAATGTTATGAATCAGCTGGATAAATTATTCAAGGAGCAAAAGGAAGCATTTGACGAGGAACCATCGGTAGATCATTTCCAACGGTTTGAAGCAAAGCTGGATCAATATCACGCGAAAAAAAGTGGATTTGCGGTTGCATGGCCATTTTTTAAAGTCGCTTCTGTTGTAATCATTCTTTTACTCTCCGCCAATTTGTTCATTTATTTCTTACCGGGAAAAGAAGCAAAAGACCAACCCCTCTTTGCCAACAGCGAGTTGAATGAAACTGCAAAATTCTATACTACACGTATCAACAGCGGAATGTCAAGCCTGGAACAAATGACAGCCCAGGGCATTGGCAGCGAACAGGAACTGCTGCAGGTGAACAAGGAAATGGCTGAGATGGATAGCTTGTACCGGGATCTGCAAAAAGAATACAGCAACAATCCTGATGATGAAAGGGTGGTTAATGCGATGATCGATTATTATCAGACCAAACTCAACATTATCAATACTATCAAATCCGATCTGGAAAATGTAAAAACAATTAAAAATAAAAACCATGAAAACACGAATCTTTAACTTCCTCCTGATTTTCCTGATGTTGATTTCCATCGGGGCAAATGCGGAGAAAATTTCAAAAAAAATATACAAAAGTTTCCCACTCAGCCAGGTGGCAAAGCTCGAACTTTCCAACAAATACGGGAACATTCAGATTGATGACAACCGCAAGGATTCTGTGGTAATCAACGTACAGGTTTGGGTTGATGGCTCCGGAAGCCGTGCTCAGAGGTTACTGGATAATATTGATGTAAATATAAGTAATTCAGGGAATACCGTTTCTGCAACAACAGAATTTCACAACGACCTGAATTCGAACATGGACTTCAGCATCGACTATGTTGTCTCTGTTCCTGCTGACCGCGATTTGTCTGTTGAACAGAAGTATGGCAATGTCAACATGAACAACCTGACCGGCCAAGGCATATTCGACATCAAATACGGAGAAATCAGGGCCAAGAACCTCCTGTCGCCGAACCTCAAACTTGAACTGGGATACAGCAAGGCTTACATTGAGGCATCGAAAAACCTGAATCTCGACATCAAGTATTCCAAGCTTTCATTGGAAAAAGGTGACAACCTGAACATTGAATCCAGGTATTCAGGACTCAACATTGGTGAATGTAAGGATGTGAAGCTTGACACCAGGTACGATGACTTTAAATTTAAAACTGTCAACAGCCTGGAATCCAACGCTATGTACACCGGCATCAGAATCAACAAGCTGACTTCCGCTCTTTCACTGATCAACGGTTACGGGAATTTTACCGTGGAAACTATACCGGCAGGATTCAAAAACATTAAAGTGAGCAGCAGATATGCTTCCGTCAGGCTTGGTATCGAACCCGGTGCATCCTACAAACTCGACGGGAATGTAAGGTATTGTGACCTGAAACATCCTGACGGAAAGCTCAACAGGATGAGGGAGGATACCACTTACGAAGTCCATGGCACCGTTGGCTCCTCTGAATCACCAACTGCGACAGTCACTATTGAGAGCAGCTACGGAAATGTCGGACTGGTACCCTGATCCTGTACCAATAAAATTCGTTGGAGATTTCATCCCGATACAAGAAAAAAAACAAAGTCACTAATCCCGACAATTTGATAAAATCCAAATATAATATACCTTAGCACACCATTGTGTGTTTAAGAAAGTGAACCGCAATTTTCTCTTTGAATCTCCGGGTTAATTCCACAAATTTCAGGAAACCAGGAAATACAAAAGATGTTGCGGTTTGAATTTTGAATCATGGGAGCAAAGAATATATATATGTCGGGACGTATTGCCTTTTTGATTTTGTTTTTCGCCGGATTTGTTTTTTCGGGGCAGAAACAGGCTGAGCCATGCAGGATTGAATTGAAGATGAAAGGCATCCACGACACTACCATCTACCTGGCGAATTACTTCGGCAACAAAATTCTGAAGCTCGACTCTGTCCGGATCAATAATAACGGAATCGGTATCATAAACCGTGTAAAGGCGCTAAATGAAGGTCTTTACCTTTTCTACCTGAATGACAAGAATTACTTTGAATTCCTGATCGGGAATGACCAGGTGTTCTCGATTGAGGCAGATTTCTCCCGGAGTTCACAAAACAGGTTTTCAGGGGCCACGGAGACTGAAGCGTTTCACCAATACCAGGTTTTCCTCTCCCAACAGAAAGGTAAACAACTTGCCTTACAAAACAGGCTGAAGGAGGTTTCAGGGAATGCCGATTCTGTAAAATTTTTGCAGGAAAAGCTGTCCGGACTTAACGGCACCATGGAAAAATACTGGAATGAGGGATCACTCAGGTACCAGGGAACCTTTCTCTCCGATTTTTACCGTTCCATGATGATACCGGTTGCCGGCGACCCGTTACTTCCGCCTGCTGCCAGGAACCCTGATTCGCTCAGGTGGGTCTACAAATACAACTACGTCGCAGGTCACTACTGGGACAATTTCAATTTTGCCCGGGCCGGATTAATCAGAACTCCGATTTTCCAGGAAAAGCTGGATACCTATTTCAAAAAAATTCTCTTGCAGTTACCTGATTCACTGATAAATAAAATGATTTATGTAACTGATAAATCCAGGCAGAACGAAGAGGTATTTCATTATGTGCTGCTCTACCTGCTGAATGAGGCAAACCAGTCACAGATCATGGGCATGGACAAAGCTTTTGTAGTACTTACGGAAAAGTATGTACTGAAGGAGTCCAAAAGCTGGCTGGATTCAGCCACCTTCAGAAAAATCAAAGAAAGAACTGCTGCGCTTAAGCCCAACCTTATCGGCAACCTTGCCCCTGAACTGAAACTTCCGGATTCTGAAGATAACTATTACAGCCTGAGGCAGGTAAATGCAAAATATACCATTCTTTACTTTTGGGAACCTGACTGCAGTCATTGTCAGAAAACAACCCCTGCCCTCAACATGGATCTGTTCCAAAATCTCAAAAATAAGGGAGTCCAGGTCTTTGCCGTTCTTACCCAGAACAACAAAGAGAAATGGATGAAAGCCGTCCGGGACTACAAGATCCAGGAATGGACCAATGTTTGGGATCCCACCTACAGTTCTGACTTCAGAAGACTTTACGATGTAACAAGTACCCCTGTCATTTATATCCTTGATAAAAACAAGCGGATAATTGCCAAAAGGATGGATGTGGAATCCTCCGTTAAATTTTTAAATGCACAACCAGACATTCAATAAAATAAAAACTACTACCATGAATTCCAACAAATTTGTCATCGGACTGGATTTCGGAACAGACTCAGCAAGAGCAGTCATTGCCAATGCCTTTAATGGCGAAGAAGTAGCATCTTCAGTTAAATACTATCCCCGGTGGATGGATGGGAAATACAGTAATCCTGCCAGGGACCAGTACCGTCAGCACCCCCTTGATTACCTTGAAGTGACAGAATTTGTCGTAAAGGACGCGTTGAAGAAAGCTGGTCCGGAAGTAGCCGCCTCAGTAGTCGGGATTTCATTCGACACAACAGGAAGCACTCCTGTCCTGGTCGACCGTGAAGGGACGCCATTGTCCATGACCCCCGGATTTGAAGAAAATCCGGACGCGATGTTTGTGCTTTGGAAAGATCATACGGCAATAAAGGAAGCAGCTGAAATCAATAAACTGGCGCATGAAGGGCCACTTGACTACACCAAATATGAAGGTGGTATCTACTCTTCGGAATGGGTATGGGCCAAAGTCGCCCATTTGCTTCGCAGTGACAAAAAAGTCAGGGAGGCTGCCTATTCCTGGATAGAACATTGTGACTGGATGCCTGCGGTCCTCACCGGTAACAACAAACCGGAAGAGGTTAAAAGAAGCCGTTGTGCAGCAGGACACAAGGCCATGTGGCACGACAGCTGGGGCGGACTGCCTTCAGAAGAGTTCCTTGTATCATTCGAGCCTGCGCTAAAAAACTTCAGGTCAAGATTATATACCCACACCTACACGGGCGATGTTAAAGCCGGATACCTGACTCCTGAATGGGCGGAGAAATTTGGGTTGAGCACGAATGTTGCTGTTGGAGCAGGATCATTCGATTGCCATGTTGGTGCAGTAGGAGGTGAAATAAGTCCGAACGTTCTGGTTCGTTCTATCGGCACCTCGACCTGTGATATCATCACCGTACCCTACGAACAGTTTGGAAACAAATTTGTAGCCGGGATCTGCGGACAGGTTGACGGGTCTGTCGTACCGGGGTACATCGGACTGGAGGCAGGGCAGTCGGCATTCGGGGATATTTATGCATGGTATAAACGTATGGTAGCCTGGCCGGTAGAGAATATCCTGGCCAAATCAACGCTTGTGGATGCAGAGACACGCGCTAAAATAGTAGCAGAAACCCTGGATAAAATAATCCCGGAACTTTCTGCAGAGGCTTCCAAAATACCGGTTGAAGAGAGCACTGTTCTAGCCACAGACTGGTTGAACGGCCGGCGGACTCCCGATGCAAACCAGGAAGTTACAGGAACTATTACGGGATTAAAACTAGGCTCTTCGGCTCCGGCCGTTTTCAGGGCCCTTGTTGAAGCTACTGCATATGGATCAAAAGCCATTGCCGAGCGTTTTGAAAGGGAAGGAATACTGGTAGGGGAAGTCATCGGATTGGGTGGTGTCGCGAAAAAATCACCCTTTGTCATGCAAACCCTGGCCGATGTGTTAAATGTGCCTATTAAAGTGGCCAAAACCGAACAGACCTGTGCTTTTGGCGCCTGCATGTTTGCGGCTGTAGTTGCCGGAATCTACAACCGGGTGGAAGAAGCACAAAAAGCCATGGGACAGGGATTTGAGACCGAATACAAGCCAATCGCCGCCAATGCGGCCCAATATGCAGCCATCTATCAGAAATACCTGAAACTGGGCTATTTTACAGAAAAGGAGTTGTAATTTATTTTTAGGCAGACAAAAAGCACCGGTTATCGACTTTCCGGTGCTTTTTGTTTGCCTAACGGTACGCTGGATTTGTAGATTTGGGCGGTCCGTCAAATGTTAATTCCACCACATTCATATAGGGGTCAGGCGGATCCGCAGGAAGGCCTCTTAGCCAGACACGATCTTCTTTTTGCTCTACCTGAACCGCCTGACCGGTTGTCAGGATTCTTGCCGAAGTAACTTTGCTTCCGCACCAGGCGAATGGAAGAACAGTCCCGGGCCAGCGCTGTATCAGCAAATAGACCTTATCTCCTACCCTGGACTGGAAACCAAGATTGTTGGCCACAACAGGTGACGGCCCAGCCTTGTAGACGGCTGCTCCATGTAATTTCAGCCATTTCCCGATTTCCCGCAGTGATGCTGCCTGCCGCTCAGGAATGTTGCCATCCTTATCAGGTGAAACATTCAGCAGGAAATTCCCTCCCTGGGATGCACAGGATGCCAGCAGCCTGATCAGTTCATTCACAGGCTTGTAATTCATGTCAGTAGGCGAAAATCCCCAGGTTCTGTTCATGGTATAGCAGGATTCCCAGGGTTGGCTATGCGCCGCGACCACATTTTCGGGTGTCAGAAAATCAGCACCTGTGCCAGCCCTGTCGTTGATCAGGATACCGGGTTGCAATCGTCTTGCCATTTTAATAAGTTCGCCCGAACGCCAAACACTGGTATCCCCCGGCCACATTCCGTCGAACCAAAGAATATCAACCTTTCCGTAGTTTGTCAGGAGTTCCTTCACCTGGTCGTGTGCCTGCCTGACCACCGGCCGCATTATCTCATCACTCATGGGGTAACCCTGGGGCATTACCCCCGGAAAGTGCCAGTCCTGCAGCGAATAGTAGAATCCCATCTTCATCCCGGCTTTGTGGCATGCGGTTGCAAATTCTGCAATCAAGTCCCTGCCGGGTCCAATTTTCATGGAGGTAAAGTCTGAAACACGGCTGTCATAAAGACAATATCCGTCATGGTGCCTGGTAGTTAGAACAATGTATTTCATCCCAGCTTCCCTGGCCAGTGCAATCCATTTTTCAGGATTAAAATCCCTGGCCTTAAAGTTTTCGGCCAATTTCCTGTATTCCAGGTAAGGAATGTGCTCCTGGTACATGATCCATTCGCCGCGACCCTCACCGGAATAGACGCCCCAATGAATAAACATTCCGAAACGGGCATCCTGCCACCAACTTAATTTACCGGCATTTACCTGTCCGTTTACCTGCAACAAAATCATTAATAGAATCGCTGTGAACAAATTTTTCATCGCATTTATACTTTAATTTCAATCAATTACAACAAATATGAATCTACTTTAGAAGGCAATTTAAGTCTGACTATTTCACTATAGCATCTGTCCGGACTTCCCAGTTGTCTGTACGGAAAAGGTTAACCGGCATACCTTCCTTATTGAATAAATTAGGTATGCCATTATTGCTGAACCCAAAGCGTACAGCTACCGGCTCTTTTATTGCTTTATTCCAGACAACAACAGTATTCCCTTCAATCTTCGCACTGGCAAATAAAAACTTCTTATCGGCACCGGCAATATAGAACTCGTTCAAATCTTTGGCGGTTGCCATCAGTCCGTTACTGACATTGTCAAAGAGTATCCTTATCCTGTTTTTTTCAATCACCACTCCCCTGTACATAGGATATTTATATACAATTCCGCCGACGCCATAGGAATCTGCCAATGCCAATCTTGCCAATCGTTCTGCCACTTCAGCCTTTTTTCCCGGGTGAATGTTTGTCACATCGTCAACAAGATCATGAATCACTGCCATTCCGGTCCGGGAGATTGAAAGACAGGCAGTCTGCTGCTCCCGCAAGAGTGCGCCTACATTGTAGTTTCCATAACCACTGAAAGGTGCAATCTGAACATAATAGAACGGAAAAGTATACCCCCATGCATCCCTCCAGCCACCAATCAACCGGGTCATCAGGCGGGAATAGGTAGTGTAGTTCTGGGTATTGCTTTCCCCCTGGTACCATATCACTCCGGCAATCCTGAACTTTGTCAAAGGCGAGATCATCGCGGCATAGCTGGAGCCGGGAACAATAGGCCACCCGGCGGAGGGCTTCAGCTTCAAAGAGGCATCTTTTAGAACCGGATCATTCTCGATCATCTCCTTCGGAGTCCACACTTCTGCAGGTGTACCCCCCCAGTTGCTGTTGATAAGGCCAACAGGCATATTCAGATCTCCCTGCAGCTTTTTTCCGAAGAAATAGCCCAGGGCACTAAAATGAATCATCTCTTCAGGCGTGCAAACTTTCCACGAAGCTTTCACGTCATCCTGGGGATATTCTGAAGTATTTTTGGGGACATAGAAAAAGCGGATTTTTTCATTTCGTGCATTTGGAGCCTCCTCCAGTGATTGTTTAAGCTTCTGATCTCCGGACCACTCCATGTTGCTTTGCCCGCCGCAAACCCAAACTTCGCCAGCCATTACATCCTCAAGCACCACTTTGTTTATTGTAATTGTGTAGGGTCCCCCTGCTTCAGGAGTCCTGATTTTCGTGGACCATCGTGCACCTGAGGTACCAGTCGTGACATAACGTGCCGTATCCCAGGAGGCTTTAATATTGATCTTTTCTGAAGGCGCACACCATCCCCACAAATCGACTTCACTTTTCTGCTGAAGCACCATGTGGCTTCCAAGAATTGCAGGCAGACGTACCTCGGCTTTCAACAAAAGATTACCGGAAAGAAATATTACCAACAAAACAGATGTTAAGAATAACTTTTTCATATTGCTGAATAATAAATAGTTAATCAATAAAAGATAATTTTCGCCGATTACGGGCTCCTCTGAGGTTCCACTTTTTAAAGTGGTCACTTAATTGTTTCTGAAAGATAACAATAATGCAAAAACTCTGGCAGTGGAAACAGCATAAAACAATTATGGCCGCTGATCCTTTTGCAATCAGGCAAGGGAAGCCTGAAAAAAGAAAAGGCGGAGCCTCAGAAGCTCCGCCTTTTCTGTCACTTATTGGTCGATCAACTCAGCAGGTCGAGTTTCACCAGGTCCTGAATATCCAACATACCAACAGGCTTACCGCCCTCGGTCACGATGATATTGTCCACCTGGTTGGCATTGAAGATATCCGTTGCTTTTTGCAGCATGGCATCCGATTCTATCGAAATTGCGTTGGCGGTCATACATTCCCCTACTGTAGCAGTTAGGATATGATCTCCCATTTTACGCATCTGACGCCTGAGGTCTCCATCCGTAAATATCCCTGCCAGCTTTCCGTCTGCGGATACAACCGAGACCGCGCCCATGCCCGAATCTGTCATTTTAAGAAGGGCGTCCAACACCTTGCATTCGATATCGACAACCGGGTTAACGTCTGAAATAACACTTTTTACCTGGATGGTCATCAATCGTGTATGCTGGAAAAACTGGTCGGTTCCCAATTTCGTCAGGTGATTATCGCCAAGTTTCTTCATGATGCTCCAGGGCACTGTGATGTTGTGAGCCCCAAGAAGCAGGGCGTCCTTTATATGCTCAGGATATCTTACAGAAGAGAACATCACCTTTGCGTTGTACTTATAGCGATCAATCACTTCAACAATCTGTTTAACCAGCCCCAAGGCATCATGCCCCTGGTCCTGCATACGGCCAACCAGCACGCAAACATAATTGGCACCTGCTGTGAGGGCCATGTAAGCCTGCTGAATGTTGTACACCAGGTGAAGATTTATAAGAAGGTCCTCCTCGTGCAGAATTTTGCATGCTTTTACGCCTTCGAGGTTAACCGGGATCTTAAATACAGTCTTTTTCTTGTCGAGTCCCAGGGCAAGTAATCGGTGAGCTTCGGTAACTATTTCCTGTGATGTTTCACCCAAAGCTTCAATCATCAGCACCGGAACCATTTTGGATAATTTCACGATGGCGCCGTCGATATCTGTGATACCATTTTTGTGCATGAATGTAGGTGTTGTGGTGACACCATCGATAATCCCCAGTTTGAGGGCTTCTTCAATTTCAGCCATGTTGGCCGAGTCAAGAAAAAATTCCATATTAATTATTTAATTAAGGTTTTGGTCTGTATTTGACTTCTGTGTTGTGGATGTCGATAAGAGGCTTCAGGAATTCTGTTACATCATCGATACACATCTGGCTTGCTGCATCACAAAGGGCACGTGAAGGATCAGGATGAACCTCGATGAACAACCCGTCAATGCCTGCCGCAACGCCTGCCCTCGCCAGGGTCGGTATGAACTCCCTTGAACCGCCCGCCGGATCTGAACTTGGAATTCCGTACTTGCGTATGGAATGGGTCACATCAAATATAACCGGATATCCAGTGGCACGTAAATGATAAAAACTGCGGGGATCGACAACCAGGTCGTTGTATCCAAAGGTATAACCTCTCTCCGTTACCATAAGATTGAAATTGCCTGCCTGCTCGGCTTTTTGGATCGGTTTGATCATGTTCTCCGGAGCCAGGAACTGTCCATGCTTGAGGTTTAGTACCTTACCTGTTTTGGCAGCTTCCATAACAAGGGTCGTTTGCATGACGAGGTAAGCTGGAATCTGGATGATGTCGACGACCTCTGCCGTAGCTGCTATCTGGTCGGGATAATGGATATCCGTAATAACCGGTACATTGAATTGCTCCTTGATCCTTTTCAGTATGGCAAGACCTTTTTCAATACCCGGTCCGGTATAAAAATCGGCAGAGCTTCGGTTGTCTTTCTGAAATGATGATTTAAAGATGAGCGGAAGATCCAGTTTTTGAGATAACCCAACCAAAAACTCGGCTGTGTCCATCATTGTTTTCTCATCTTCAACAACACAGGGGCCTGCAATGAGAAAAAGTTTATCTGCTCCGCAATCAATGTTCCCTACTTTTATTATTTTCTTCATTTTCAATTGTTTACATTTTAATTAGCAGACCGCGAAGTTTATCACGGGTAATGATATTCTGCCAATCCGGACCGCAGACGTGCGCCCACATGAAGATAAGAGTGAGGGAAATATCAATCATTTTTTCAATCTCTTCAGGAGTACGGCCGGCATTGAAGCCTGTTGGAATAACAATATTGTTGTTTTCCATCATCCGCCTGAATTCCTTGACTCCTTCAGGATAAAATTCATCAAGCTGGTTGAATACAATGCAATTGCCCAGACCGTGATGGACTCCGGTAACAGTGGCCAAACCATAAGAGATGGCGTGACAGGCACCCACTTCAGAATAGGTTAAGGAGAGGCCGCCCAAATAGGAAGCAACCATGAGTTTCTCCTCATTCTCCGGGGTACGGCTGTTTTCGCTCAGGAAGATCTCCCTGCAAAGGCGGAGTGATTCGGTTCCCAGTGAATCGCCCATCACTGTCTTACGGTGTCCGTTGAGTGCTTCTACATTGTGGATGTAGCAGTCCATGGCAGTATAAAAACGCTGAGGATCCGGCACAGAAACAATCAATTCGGGATCCATCACCAACTGGTCGGCAGGGGTGAAATTACCCTTGATTCCCAATTTTTTAACAGGACCGGTCAGAACTGTTGTCATTGAAACCTCTGCTCCGCAACCGGAAATCGTAGGAACAACCGTACAGTGGACACCCTTATTTTTGATCATGTCAAGTCCCTGGTACAATGCAGATGAACCCTCATTGGTAAACATCAAACGGGTGGCTTTGGCATAATCCATTACACTGCCACCCCCCATGCCTACGACAGAAACAGGATTTCCCTTGCCGAGACTTTTAATTTCGGCAACAATCTCATCCACTGTTTTTGTTTTTGGTTCTTCCGTTATATCAATTACTTTGAGTATATCCTGCGGATGCACGGGGATCCGCTTCATGAAATCTTTTCCGTCAAAATATTCGTCAACCAGAAAAAGTACAAAAGAGTCCTCATTGACCCTTAATTCACTCAGAACGTCGTCCAGCTGGTCGAAACTGTTTCTTCCATACAAAACACGACCAACTGCTTTCAGATTTCTAAACATATTTTTTTTCTATTTAAGTGCATTTTTAAGTGCCGACCTCATCCTTGAAGCCAGCGTATTAACCTCTTCTTCGCTCCAGTTGACCATTATCTGGGTCATCATTAGCCGTTGCATAATTGCATCTGATTGAGGCACTTCCAACAGGCTGTAATCCCTGGCATTGCTTAATTTCATGGCAGGAATATTAAAGATGGACTTCATCTCTTTCAGATGGCCCCACTGACGATGGTAATGGAAATTGTTCCTGTACCAGTAAGATGCGCTCAGGCCTTCCTTCTGAAATTCCTCAAATGTTCTGACAGCGAGCTCATTGTCGGGAAGGAAAAAGGAGAGAAA
The DNA here is from genome assembly GCA_964506325.1 of uncultured Tangfeifania sp. GTDB lineage: Bacteria > Bacteroidota > Bacteroidia > Bacteroidales > Prolixibacteraceae > CAINVV01. The sequence continues at coordinate 2,296 of CAZDLO010000064.1, read as the reverse complement.
TGTGGCTGAATCACCACTTTCATCGGGTACCAGTCTAAGTGTTATTTCAGGAAACTCTTTAAGTACCTGCTTGAGAATATGCTGATGTGATTTTTGTTTTTCGATGATGTAGGGAAGCTTTCTAAGTTGGGCCAGCACCACTGCTGCACCCAGTTCAGACCCCCTGTAGTTGTATCCCAGGATCGGATGCTGTTCTGCGCCCCTGGCATCCCCGATGTGATCATGACCGTGATCAGAATATTTGTGCGCCCTGTCATACAGGTCGTCATCATTGGTTGCAATAGCACCACCTTCTCCGGCTGTAATAATCTTATAATAGTCGAACGAAAAGGCCGACATCTTTCCGAAATTGCCAAGCATCCTTCCCTTGTAACTTCCGCCAAGGGCCGGGGCAGCATCTTCAACGAGGATTAGGTTGTGCTTTTCACAAACTGCCAGGATTTCGTCCATTTTGGCCATTGACCCGAAAACCTGGATAAGCAGTACGGCCCTGGTGCGTGGTGTAATAACTTTTTCAATTCCTTCCGGACTTAAACACAGTGTCTCGTCAATCTCCGCAAAGACCGGGATGGCCCCTGCCAGGAGGACAGCTTCAATCGGTGCAATAAAACCATAGGGAGGAACAATTACTTCGTCACCATATCCAATGCCGCAACATGCCAGTGACAAAGAATCGGCTGCAGTACCGCTGGCACAGAAATGGGTGTGTTTTGCTCCAAGATAAGTGCTGAATTCCTGTTCGAAAATTTTGGCCTTGAAAACACCATTTCTCTGAGCGTCATGATTGTAGCGGAAAAGAACTCCGGTTTCGAGGACATCCATTACCTCTTTACGCTCTTCCTGTCCGAATAGTTCGGTACCTGCCATAATAAATTTGTTAATCTATAAAACAACTTTCATTTGCAAGAATCATGCCATGTCCAACTTAATAATCCCATAAAAGAAATTCTTTATTGCCGGATCACTTTTCAGCAGGCATTATAATAGCCAGCAAAATTACAATATTTTTTTGAGATGTCATCTGATTCTTCTGCATTTGTAGCAAACAGAAAAGGCAACCGACTGAATATCAGTTGCCTTTCTTTATCGGTGCCCAGAACAAGGGCACTCGCCTTTTTATCTGTGTTTATTTTGGTTTACTATATTATTGATCTATTGCATGATAAGCAATGATTTTATTTTTCAATTTTTCTCATTTTCGCCCCTTTTTTACAAATTTCTTTCCCCATTTCTTTCCCCGATTTTTTATCTTTGTTTATTAAATCCAGCAGACAATGACAAGCATAAAATACTACATTGACAAAAACAAGACTGATAAATCGGGATTTGTTCCGATCAAGGCAAATATAGCAATTAACGGAAAAAATCACTGGAAAACGCTCGAAAAAGTAAAACCAAGATATTGGAACACTTTAAAGCAAAGGGTAAAGCCAAACAGGGAAACAGAGCCGGATAACAGACATGAGACAATCAATGCTCTTTTAAATACATACCAGGCTAAGGCAAATGAGTTTTTTATTTATTTCAGACTCAATAATTTTCCTCTAACGGAAAAACTTGTCGTTGATTTTTTGGCAGGAAAGGAGTTCAAGAGAAATCGCACCCTTAATTTTAGTGCCATCTTCCTTGAATTTCTTGAGGTGACTAAAATGACCAAAACACAAGCGACTTTGAAAAACCGGACTACTGTTTTTCAATTTCTTACTCAGTTTCAGACGCACTCTAACATACAGTTTACCTTACATGATATTGATTCGGACTTCTTTGACCGTCTAACAGATTATGCCTTCAACGAGCGTAAAACCAAAACAAACTATTTTGCAAAAATCGTAGCAGTTTTGAAGACATTCCTGAATTGGGCAGCAGAAAGAGAATATTACACAGGTACTAAACACAAAAAATTTCGTGCTCCGGAAAAGAATATCGAAGTAGTCTTCTTAACCGTGGAAGAGTTCAAGAAACTCAGTTCGCATGTTTTCAAGAATCCAAAATTGGATCGTGTCAGGGATGTTTATTGCTTTGGATGTTTGACCGGATTAAGGTTCTCTGACCTGATGCAATTAAGAAGGGAACATATAAAAAGCGGGTATATTGAAAAGATTATTCAGAAACTGAAAGAGCCGGCCAAAATTCCGATATTGCCGCAAGCTCAAAAGATAATTGACAAATACACACACCCGGTCAATGTTTTACCCAGGATATAAAACCAAAAGTTTAACGAGTACATTAAAGATTGCTGTGAACTCGCAAAAATCAATCAGCCAACCATTGTTACCAGCTTTATAGGATCTAACGC
>CAZDLO010000063.1:10208-20131 GCA_964506325.1 uncultured Tangfeifania sp. | reverse complement strand
GTAGAACGTATCGGAAGCGACAAGACAGGCTATTGGAGAATTAAGATAGTATAAACGTGACCAAAAATGGCACCAAAATGGTGAGCACTATCCCACTGAATACAGCAATTATCGCATAAGATTTGCCGGAGTATTTGCTGATGACAGGTAGGGTGGTATCCATTGCAGTAGCACCTCCGGAGGCTATACCGGCCAGTTTGCCGAAATATTTTACCAGTAACGGAGTTGCCAGCAGGGTGAATATCTCCCTGAAGATATTGGAAAGCAGGGCTACCACTCCGAGGCTGTGGCTGTGAAGTTGTGTAATAAATACGCTCGAAAGGCTGTAATACCCAAAACCCGAACCCACTGCCATCGACTCCTTTATTGTAAGGGAGGGAATAATCAGGCCAACCAGGGCTGATCCGGCCAGGGTTCCGATGATGATCGAAACCGGAACCCAGATGATTTTGTAGTTGTGGGTAGAGAGTACTTTCCAGGAATTAGGGTCACTGCCAATGCTTATTCCTGCCAGCATCATAAGCAGGTAAAGGGCAAAGCCGCCAATTTTGTCCCAGTCGAAACCGGCAGGTAATTTTCCTGACAGCCCGGCCAATACGCCTGTGACGAAAAATGCCAAAATGATCAGGCTACTTTTCATGGCCTCTGAAAACCAGCTTGTAAAGAAAAGCAGAAACCAGCACGCTGCCTGCAATGGAAGCCAGGGCTATTGTAATTGCCTCATATCCGATTTTATACAGGTTCCTGACAATTTCCTGGTTGGTTCCCACCGAGATTCCCAGGAGAAAAAGAAGGAGATAAATCGACCAATTCAACAACTGGTTGTTGAAACGATGAAAAACCGGTTTATTGACCAGCAACAAACCAAGTACTATCCCACCTGAAAGAACCAGAAGAATTGATATCATCAGTACCAGTTACTATTATTTGAATTGATACCGAATCGAAAAGCCGACATTTATACCGGTGCCATTGTTAAACAGACCTATTTCAGGCCTTGCATCCAGGGCGAGTTGTACTCCCATCGGGAAACAGTATTCCAGTCCGATATCCCCGGCAGCTGCCAGGTACAGTCCGTTGTTGTATTTGTGATTGTAGCTCATATTGGAACTCCAGGAACCTATTTTGCATCCGGGGCCATAGTACCAGTTCAGGTTATTGTCAAGATTCCTTACCCAGTGGTAGACACCGGTAAGTCCCCAGCTGTTGTATTCCTGCTTAAAATCATTGACGTAATCATAATCACTGCTGAATCCCAGGTCAATTTCAAGGCGGTTAACCGAATTTATTCCATGCTGGTAGGAAATCTCTGTCCCCAGTCCATAAATGGTGCCAAACCGTATCCCCAGGGCGTGATTTGGTACCTGGGCAGAGGCAAAATCCTGCAAAAGGATAAATGCTGCAAACAATAATAGGAATCTTCTCATCATAATGTACTTTAATTGTTTTCAGGGTGTATCGGATTCAACACATTCGTCAACGCCGGGCAGATTTGACATACTGCCGGTTGTTACTAAGAACTTGGTTTTTGTTTCATCAGAGAAACAGGATCTATCCATTGTTGACCAAAAATAAAAAAATTATACATCCGGCAAAATCTGATTCAGCGGAACGCCGGAAATTGTAATCAAAATGGCGAATGGTTCAATCCTGTGAAAGTGAGAAAGCTTCAGCAAAGCAATGAAATCCGGTGGTGCATGTTCCGTTGCACCAGGCCGGCGTGTAATCCCGGTTGATCCACTCTGCCGTGTATGTTGGTTTAACCTGGCTTTTTCACCAGTTTTTCGAATCTCAGAAACTGGGCTTTCCATACCGCGGTATCTTTTGGTTCAAAGGTTTTGGTTTCAAAAGAATTACCTACCATTCTCCTTATTTCCTCCAGGGATGCAACAGCGTTCATGGATTTAGCCTGGATCATGATATTCCCAATGGCAGTTGCCTCAGTGGGCCCTGCAACGACAGGCAGGCCCAGGGCATTGGCGCTGTACTGGCAAAGCAGTTCATTGCTTGCACCCCCGCCTATGATATGAACTTTTTCTATCGGCCAGGATATGACAGAACGGATGGATTCAAGGGTAAGCCTGTACTTCATTGCAAGACTTTCAAAAATGCACCTGATGAATTCACCGTGTGTCTCTGGTATATTTTGCCCGGTTTTCAGGCAAAAATCAACAATCGCTCCGGGCATATCCGCCGGATTCAGAAAAGTAGAATCATCAGGATCTATCAGGCATTTAAAAGGTTGGGCACGTATACTTAAATCAACCATTTCGCTCCATGCATAATTCACTTGATGGGCCCACGCTTTTCTGCATTCCTGCAGTAACCACAATCCCATGATATTTTTCAGGAACCGTGTTGTACCTTCAACGCCACCTTCATTGGTGAAATTTAAATTATGTATCTCTTTAGATATAAGAGGTTTATCAGATTCTATCCCCATGAGAGACCAGGTGCCGGAACTAATATAGGCCCAATTCCTGCCTTTTGCAGGAACAGAAGCTATGGCCGAAGCCGTATCGTGGGAGGCCACCGCAATTACAGGAATTGCAGTACTTCCTGTCTCTTTTTGAATCTCAGGCTTAAGGTTCCCCAGGATAGTTCCAGGGAGTACAATCTCCTGCATGATAGATTGATCCACTCCCATCGCCCGGAAAAGCTTTTCTTCATATTCAAGTTTGCCCGGTTTTAAAAGCTGGGAAGTGGAGGCAATGGAAAACTCATTTTTCTTTACTCCGCAGAAAAGGTAGGAGAGGGCATCCGGCATAAACAGCAGATCCTTGCCTATTTCAAATTGTGGTTCACTTGTCTTTTGATTGATAAACAGCTGAAAAAGGGAGTTGAACTGCATGAGCTGAATTCCAGTCATCAGGTAAAGTTCCTCTCCGGGTATTAATTTGTAAAATTCCTCCATTGCCTGGTCTGTCCGACGGTCCCTGTAGGCGAAAGGAAGCGATGCAATCATCCCGTTCCTGTCAAGGAAAGCAAAATCAACTCCCCAGGTATCGATGGCGATAGAATCGGGCTGGATGCCAAAATCCTGTATGCATTTCTTCAATCCGGTTTTGAGCTCATCAAAAATCGAGAATATATTCCAGTAGAAATGATTGTCAATTTCAACCATACGGTTTTCGAACCGGTGAATTTCCGTTATTGATAATTGGTTATCTGTAATTGTTCCAAGCATAGCCCTACCAGAGGAAGCTCCCAGATCAAATGCTAAAAAATTGCCGGCAGTCATATAGGTTATTGAAAATTGATGATTGTACTGAAGGATTGATAGTTAACTGTTTCGGATTCCCTGAAAGGAGAAGAATCTCTGCTTAAGGATGGTTTATTTTTTGACATAAAAGAATTTCCCGGTCAGCAGTAACCCGGCAAAGACAAAGAAAGCGAATACCAGGCTGCTGACAGCCAATTGCATGCCACCGGATATTACATGTCCTGAAGTACAGCCACCTGCCATCCTGGCACCAAATATCAGGATAAATCCCCCTATAAAAGCCCAGAATATTCTTTTTCCATAACTGTTGCCCTTGTATTTTTCCCAGTTGTCATGAATCAGCCTGATTTTAAAATCCTTCCTCAGCAGTGAGATCAACAGGCCGGACAGCAATCCGCCGGCAAGGAATTTCACTTCCCAATCTCCTGATTTACTTATTTTTGCGAAGTATTCATTGTTCACAACGCCAAAAATATTATCTGCAACAAAGGGGAAGAAGGTGGAAGCACCTATCGGCCGGTTGGCATAATGGAAGACGAAAGTATTTAACAGGGCGATTCCAATACCGGCGATGATCCAGCTTCTGTCGTGGCTTTTGTCGAGCTTATGAACGACAAAAGCACTGGCAATAAACGCCAGTCCGCACAGGATCATCAACGGGAAAAATATCCCCGGTGAAGTCCCGTATGCTGTATGCAGTGACCAGGATCCGATATTTGGTCCGAGAAGTGTTCCAATAAAAGGCAATACCAGCGTGTAAACCAATCCGCCGGCCAATCCTCCCAGGATACCTACCATGGCATCCAGGGAGCCTTCGCCTGCCGATACCATTACAGTACCGGGGCAATATCCCAGGATAGCCATTCCGGTACCAAAGATCAGTCCGCCAAGGATGATGCCACCCACCAGGAATGGTTTAATCTGGTAGGATGCCAAACCCATGCTTATTTCCAGATTCAGCAATATTGCACCGGTACCGACAGCCAATGCGATGGCCTTGGCTACCTTGAAATTTTCGAGGGTTGCCATTCCGCTGATAGTATCAAAACGGTTTAACCTGGCGCTTTGCAGAAGTGTTCCAAAAAGAAAACCCAGAACAATTGTGATCATTTTTTTAGCAGTAAATGAGGTTAGAAACTCCTTCCAAAGATAGCATAACTGGTCATTAATTTGTTAGATTTGTCAGGTTATACCCAACTAATCTGTGTCTGAAATGAATAATATTATGAAAAAACTGATTTTTTTCCTGGGATTTCTGTTGTGTCTGGCAGAAGCCTTTCCCCAAAGTGGAAAAGTAATCGAATCATTGACTTTCAACTCAAAATCCGGGGTTAAAATGAACTATACAGTATACCTTCCTGCCGATTATGCAACATCGCAGCGAAGTTATCCTGTTGTCTATTTGCTTCATGGGTATTCAGACAATGAGACCGGATGGATCCAGTTTGGAGAAGCAAACAGCATTGCTGATAAGGGAATTGCCGACGGGAAGATTCCTCCCTGTATTATTGTCATGCCGGATGGGAAATTGACCTGGTATTGCAACAGTTTTGACAAGAAAATACTGTGGGAAGACATTTTCATCAATGAGCTGATGCCGTTTGTCGAAAAAGAGTACAGGATCCGTTCTTCAAAGGAATACAGGGCAATTGCCGGACTCTCGATGGGTGGTTATGGTGCATTGAAACTCAGCATGCGCCATACTGATATTTTCTCGTGTTGTGTCGCGCTGAGTTCCGGAACGTTTACCGATGAAGAGATCACCGGGAAATCAGGAAAGGAATTTGAAATTTACTTTGCGGGGCTTTTCGGAGATAAGCTGGAAGGTAGTGCCAGGCTGAACGAGGCCTGGAAGGCCAACAACCCTTTGGCCCTCATACACAGTGTTCCGCTTGAAAAGCTGAAGACAGTGCGTTACTGGATAGACTGCGGAGACGATGATTTTTTGTTCAACGGCAACTCAGTTTTGCACATTGAAATGCGGAAATTGGGACTGCCGCACGAATACAGGGTAAGAAACGGGGGGCATCAGTGGAGTTACTGGCGCAGCGGGCTGGAAACCGGGTTGGAATATATAGGGCAAGGATTTCACAGGTAGAATAAGATCTACCTGTTGAAGAGTATTTTCTCAAGGTCCGGCCTGTTTATTTTCCGAAGTTCAGCAATCAGCTCTTTACGGTATTCATTTTTATACCAGAAAAAGAATTTTCGCTGGGCCAGTTTTTGGTCAGGGGTTTTGGCTGTATAGATTTTTTCCAGTGTATAAGGGTGGTAACCGGAATAATAAATGACGGTAGCCAGGGTCATTGGAGTAGGTGTGAAATCCTGGATTTGCTCGAGTTTAAAATCAAGCACTTTGGTTTTGGCGGCGAGATCTGCCATCGCTTCCGTGTCGCTACCCGGGTGACTAGAGATAAAATAGGGGATCAGTTGCTGTTTCAGGCCATATTTCTCGTTGGCCTGGTCAAAGAATTTCTTCAGTTTCTCAAATTGAGCAAAGGCAGGCTTCCTCATCACTGAAAGCACCTGGCTTGCTGTATGTTCCGGAGCAACTTTCAGCCTGCCGGATACATGGTTTTCAATTACCTGTTCGAGGTATTGCAGGTTTTCCTTATTAATAGCCTCATTATCAACACGATGAAATATTATGTCGTAGCGGATGCCACTACCAATAAATGCTTTCTTAACCCCTTTGTACCCGGCAACCTTTTTATAAAGCCTGCTCATCGGCCCATGGTCAGTATTCAGGTTATTGCAGACGGAAGGGTAAATGCAGGAGGGTCTTTTGCACAGGCGGCAAACAGAAAGATCTTTCCCCTCCATTTTATACATATTGGCCGACGGACCTCCGACATCAGAGATATAGCCTTTAAAATCGGGCATTTCCACCACTTTTTTTACCTCTTTCATGACAGATGACTCTGATCGTGACGCGATAAATTTTCCCTGGTGTGCTGAAATCGTGCAAAAGCCGCAACCGCCAAAACAACCCCTGTGGATATTGATGGAATGCCGGATCATCTCATAGGCGGGAATTGTCCCCTTGCCGTTGTACCGTGGATGGGGAAGACGGGTGAAAGGCAGATCACTGAAACTGTCCGCTTCCTCGGTTGAAAGTGGTGGCCAGGCAGGGTTTATTACAATTTTTTGATCTCCGTTTACCTGTATCAGCACTGTATCAGGATTCAGCCGGTTGGATTCCTCCTCTATTACCCTGAAGTTTTTGGCGTAATTTACCTTTTCCTTTTTACATGCTTCGTGGCTGAAAAGTGCAAATTCCTTCCAGGAATTACCTGGCATTTGGATTAGATCCTTTTGTACAACATAAGCTGTCTGGGGGATGGCTGTAAGTTCTTTCAGCGGTGTCCCGTCCTTCAGTTGCCTTACAAAGGCGATAAGTGATTTTTCTCCCATTCCATAAAAGAGAAGGTCTGCCTGGCTGTCTGTCAGGATACTTGATTTCAGCTGGTCTGACCAGTAATCATAATGGGTTACACGTCTCAGGGAAGCTTCGATGCCTCCAATGATCAAAGGAACTTCCGGGTATAATTTTTTAAGAATATTTGAATAAACGATGGTAGCATAATCCGGCCGTGCACCGGGCCTGTCGCCGGGTGTGTAGGCGTCGTTCGACCGTTTCCGCTTATTGGCGGTATAGTGGTTGACCATTGAATCCATGCAGCCTGCAGTAACGGCGAAGAAGAGCCTGGGTTTTCCCATCTTTTTGAAGTCACGAAGGTCATCCTGCCAGTTGGGCTGCGGTACTATGGCAACTTTCAGCCCTTCCCGTTCCAGAATCCTCCCGATGACTGCTGCACCAAATGAAGGATGATCCACATAGGCGTCGCCTGAGAAGAGGACAACATCCAGCTCTTCCCATCCCAATGCCCGAACTTCTTTGATGGTAGTGGGCAACCAGTCCTGAATTTTGTAGTCACTCAAAATAAATTCTGTTTCAAAGGAGTATCATAATTTTTCAATCCTAATCCGGGCATCAACGGCAATGATTCTGTCGCCAAGTCCCATCAGGGGATTAAGATCCATCTCTTTTATTTCTGTGGCGAAACGCAGCATAGAGGACAATCGGACAATGATTTCGGCAAATTTTCTGCGGTTTACGCCTGTTTTCCCCCTGAACCCTTTGATGATAGGGTAGGCTTTCAGATTCCGGATCATCGAATCCGCTTCGCAGAAAGTAAGAGGTGCCAGTCCTGAGGTGGTATCTTTCAGTACCTCCACAAAAATTCCACCTATTCCACAAAGTATAACATGTCCAAATGTTGGTTCATAACTGGCACCCAGGAAAAGTTCAATGCCTTCCGCCTGTTCTGCCAGGATCACCGCAGTCGTGTGTTTGATCTGCATCATCCGCTTGAATTCTAAATCAACCATCTCATTCGACCTGACATTCAGCGTCACTCCGCCTACATCGGTTTTATGCAGTGGGCCCACAACCTTCATCACCAGTGGAAATCCGATCTTTTCAGCGGCACTCCTCGCTTCTTCCTCGTTTTGTACAACTATTTCACGTGCAAACGGGATTGAGGCTGCTTCCAGAAGTTGTTCGATGGTGTTTGGAGGCAGATAGCCATTGGACGAATCCTCGATAATCCTCCTGATGCGCGGAACATCCACACCATCCAGGTAGATCTCAGGGGCATGAGGCTTTGGCGTCAGTTTTACCCTTGTCAGAGCCCTTCCCAGCAGAACTTCATCGGGGAAGTTAACATTTCCGTGAGACAGGAAATATGCCAGGTCTTTCTTTACATTCATCACAGAAGGTAAAATCGGGTAAATCGGCTTTTTGCATTTTTTCATCTTCCTGTTCAGCACCTCGTAAACATCTTTGACGGAAGTGAGGCCCGGGCTTCCGAAGATTACTGCCATGCCGTCGATGTCGTCCATTTCATTTTCGACAGTATCAATGATAAAATCAAGTTGTTCGGCAGTACCAGTAGCCAGGAAATCGATCGGATTTTCGACCGAGGATCCAGGGAAGAGGTTGTTTTTCAGTTTAACCTTAACGGGGGAGTCAGGAATTTTTGGAATGTTTACCCCACCTGTTTCAAGCGCATCGGTAAGCATGACTGCCGGACCTCCGGCATGGGTTATGATAGCCATGTTTTTGCCTTTCATCTGTTTGGACATGAGAACACAGGCAACTGTTGTCAATTCTTCCCGGCCGTAACACCTGACGATCCCCGCTTTTCGGAAGAGGGCTTCCACGGCCGAATCTGAACTGGCCATCGACCCTGTATGCGAGGATGCAGCCCTGCTGCCGGCTTTTGAACTGCCGGCTTTAATCGCAGCAATCCTGAAACCTTTCCTTACCAACGAGGCAGCATGGATCAGGAATTTATCCGGATTGTGAATGGCTTCAATGTATAGCAGCTTGACACGGGCTTCCGCCTCATTTTCTGAGTTCTGATCCCAGTATTCCAGGACCTCTTCAACTCCTGTCTGCGCAGAATTCCCGACCGATATTACCCTCGAAAAAGTTAAGCCCTTGGGTATGGCAGACTCCATGATAAAAACTGCGGTTGCACCGGATCCTGAGACAAAATCCACCCCGGTATTTGCCAGGTGGGGAATCGGTTCAGTAAATACGCCGGCATAATCATGGGTGAGCATGCCGATACAGTTTGGCCCAATGAGGCAGCCGCCTGACTGGTTTACGAGGTCAACAATTTCTTTTTCAAGTGCTGCACCTTCATCTCCGGTTTCACTGAAACCTCCTGAAATGATGATGAATGCGCGGGTCTTTTTTTCTTTGGACAGCACTCTTACAGCTTCCGGACAACTTTTGGCCGGTATTGCGAGAATGGCCAATTCCACTTCACCTATTTGGTTGACAGACTGGTATGTTTTGACACCCTGAATGTTCGCATCATTTGGATTGACTGCAAAAAGCTCTCCTCTAAATTCATGTTCCAGCAGGTTTTTCAGGATTTTTCCGCCTGGCTTTGTGACATTGTTGGAAGCGCCTACTACAACAATGCTTTTGGGAGAGATAAGTTGTCTGTTCAGCATGAATGATCAGGTATTAGTTCTTTACATGTTTGTACTTAAACACCAAAGGAAAAACCAGGGCAAGAACCAATGCATACCCGGCAAAAGCAAGCCATATGCCTTGCCAGTCCTTTGTCTCTCCGACAGTATAAAACCTGTCAATCACAATACCACTGATCCTGCTTCCCAGGAAGGCACCGAACCCGTTGGTCATTACCATGAACAAGCCTTGTGCACTTGCCCTGATTCCCTGGTCACTCTGGGATTCAACATAAAGGGATCCGGAAATATTGAAGAAATCAAATGCCATTCCATAAATGATGCAGGAGGCTACAATCATCCAAAGACCTTCAGCAGGGTTGCCATACGCGAAAAGGCCAAATCTCAATACCCAGGCGAACATACTGAACAGCATAACCCTTTTGATTCCGAATCTCCGAAGGAAAAATGGAATAGTCAGGATGAACAGGGTTTCTGATATTTGAGAAATCGACATGATAATGGCAGGATATTTTACTGCAATGGCATCCTTGTAGATTGGCAGGTTGGCAAAATCATGCAAAAAGGTGTCTCCATAAGCATTGGTCAGCTGCAGCGCGGCACCCAGCAGCATGGCGAAGATAAAGAATACGGCCATCCGCGGGTTCTTGAAGAGTTTAAAAGCATCCAGCCCCAAAGCACTTACCCATGA
>CAZDLO010000063.1:0-10198 GCA_964506325.1 uncultured Tangfeifania sp. | reverse complement strand
TGTTCTGAGTTTTTCCCAGCGGAGGACATTTAGGAAGTGTGAAAGCGTACAATCCCAGCAGGAGTGATGCCCCCGAAGCAACATAAAACTGTCCTGCCGATGTTTCAAGGTGGAGCAGACTGATGGTCCACAAGGCCACTACAAACCCGATGGTGCCCCATACCCTGATGGGAGGGTAGGCTGTAACAATGTCATACCCCCTGCTTTTAAGGGTGGAAAAGCCTACAGTAATGGAAAGCGCAATTGTAGGCATGTAAAATACCATGTTAATCAGCATGATCCAGAACATGGTCGAAGGATTATCAACCTTGGGGATCATGAAAAGAACGGCAGCAGCACAGATGTGAAAAATGCCGTAAAGTTTTTCAGCATTCATCCACCTGTCGGCTATAATCCCGGCAATAGCAGGCATAAAAAGGGACGCAATGCCCATTGTTGAAAAGATTGCCCCGAATTCCGTACCCGACCAATGTTTGGTCTGGAACCAATATGCTCCGATGGTTAAAAGCCATGAACCCCATACAAAGAATTGAAGGAAGTTCATGAGGGTTAACCTGTTTTTGATGCTCATTAGTTAATGATTTGGTTTTTAGTTGTTTGATGAAATCAACATGTTGCAATTCTTACCTGAACAGGTGATTTTCACTCATGCTCATTTCCTGAATTCAGAACCGGGTTATTGATCCTTTGGTTGTTGTTCGATTGGTTAAAATTAAGAAAACTGTTCACATGATGGGTGTACAATAAACTGATTTTTAACAAGGTTCCGGTACAAAAAAACCGCCTTAATTTCTGTCAAGACGGTTTTTTGTCATTCCCGGGACTTATAACGCCTGGACGACTTCCAGGTTGTCCTGTCCAACCCCGATAGCCTTGAGGTTGAGTGGGATAAGTTTGTGGTTTCTTTCAGGGAGTGATTTTTCCAACCCTTTTTTTATGTTCTCCATTTTGATGAGGGGTTTGACCTTTAAAAAGGCTCCAAGAACTATCATATTGAATGTCAGTGGATTACCCATTTCTACTGCCAGCCTTGCTCCTTCAACCCTGTAAATATTGATGTCTTTTCTGGTAGGAGGCTTAACCACACCATTCGGATCGTAAAGCAGGGTACCACCGGGCTTGACCATTTTTTCAAATTTGGTCATCGACTGCTGGTTGAGTATGATGGCGGTATCAAATTCATGAAGAACCGGTGAACTTATCCGGTCGTCGCTCAGAATTACAGTCACATTGGCCGTTCCACCTCTCATTTCAGGGCCATATGAAGGAAACCAGGCTACTTCCTGATCCTGCATCACCCCCGAATATGCCAGGATTTTTCCCATGGAAAGTACTCCCTGACCACCAAATCCTGCAATTATTATTTCTTCAGTCATGCTTCTAAAGAGTTTTCAATATTTGAAAAGAGAGACCTTAAAGGATCAAAGTTGACAATGGTGATTCAATTTAACCTTTATCCCTGAATATTAAATGGTTCCGTTGCATCTTTCCCTCCGTCTTTCAAATCACCCAAAGGGAAGAGGGGGAACATGTTTTCTACCATCCAGTCGTTGGAATCGGCAGGTGAGAGTTTCCATCCTGAATTGCAGGTAGATACAACTTCAACAAAGCAGGTACCCACATTTTTTTGGGAAAGCTCAAATGCCTTGCGGATTGCCTTCCTGGCTTTTCTGACTGCCCCGGCAGTGTGAACACTCTGACGGGTGACATAAGCTGCCCCGGGTAACTGGGCGATTAATTCCGTTATCTTCAGCGGATATCCATTCAGGTCAACATTCCTGCCAAAAGGGGTTGTAGAGGTCACCTGGCCCAGAAGGGTTGTTGGAGCCATCTGTCCGCCGGTCATGCCGTAAATGGCATTGTTGATAAAGATCATCACAATATTTTCACCACGATTGATCGCATGCAGGGTTTCGGCAGTGCCGATAGCTGCCAGGTCACCATCTCCCTGGTAGGTGAATACAGTTTTTTCAGGCATCACCCTCTTGATTCCTGTAGCAACCGCCGGGGCTCTGCCGTGAGCAGCTTCAGACCAGTCTATATCGATATAGTTGTAGGCAAAAACAGCGCAACCTACCGGGGACACCCCAATAGTCTTATCCTGAATTCCCAATTCGTCGATCACCTCCGCAATCAGTTTATGGACCACACCATGACTGCATCCCGGACAATAGTGCATGGTAACATCGTTCAATACCGGTGACTTGCCATATATCCGGTTTTCGGGACTGATGATATTTCTAATTTTTTCCGCTACTTCTACCATGTTTTAACCTCCTATCATTTTTTGGACAAGCGCTTTCTCTACTTCATCCGGTGACGGGAGGATACCTCCCATACGGCCAAAATATTCGACCCGGGTTTTCCCGTTTACGGCAAGGCGCACATCGTTAACCATTTGTCCGGCATTGAATTCAACTGTCAGATAACCTTTGACCCGAGGTGCCATTTCAGCAATTACCTTTTCCGGGAAAGGGAAAAGAGTGATCGGCCTCAGCAGGCCTACCTTATGTCCTTTTGCCCTGGCCAGCTGTACCGTTTTCTGGCAAATTCTGGCGGCACATCCAAAAGCGACAAGAATATAGTCGGCATCCTCACAATCAATGGCTTCATAACGGACATCCTCCTCTTTCATCCGCTGATATTTAGCCTGTAGACGAAGGTTATTCTCCTCCATAATGTGCGAATCCATCTCAAGGGAAGTGATTACATGTTTTGGCCGGTCGTGGCTTTTTCCGTGGGTTGCCCAGCTTCCGGTGATTTCTTTGACCTGCTGATCCGTCCAGCGTGGTTGCTGATCCATCAGTTCAACTTTTTCCATCATCTGGCCAATTACGCCATCTGCCAGTATCATCACGGGATTCCTGTATTTAAAGGCAAGATCGAAACCAAGTCCGACAAAATCATTCATTTCCTGGACTGAGGCAGGTGCAAGAACGAGCAGGGAGTAGTCGCCATGCCCGCCACCCTTTGTCGCCTGGTTGTAATCTGCCTGTGAGGGCTGAATAGTTCCCAGTCCGGGGCCACCGCGCTGTACATTGACAATGACACAGGGCAATTCGGACCCGGCAATGTAGGAAATTCCTTCAGCCATCAGGCTTATGCCCGGTGATGAGGAGGAGGTCATGACTCTTTTGCCACAACCAGCAGCTCCGTATACCATATGAATGGAAGCAATCTCACTCTCGGCCTGTAAAACTACCATTCCGGTGGTCTCCCAGGGCCTTTGAGCCATGAGTGACTCCATCACTTCAGACTGAGGAGTGATCGGATATCCGAAATAACCATCGCAACCATAGCGGATGGCTGCTTCGGCGATTACCTCGTTTCCTTTCATCAATCTTAATTCACCCATACCTGGATTTTTAATTGATTAACCTATTCTAATTTTAATCTGTAAACTGTAATACAGCTGTCAGGACAAACTGAAGAACAGTTTGAACATCCAATGCAATTTTCGGGAATTTCCATATAGGAATAATGATAACCCTTGCTATTGACATCTCTGTTGAGACCCAAAGTCTTGGTTGGACAAGAGACGACGCAGAGGTTGCAACCTTTGCAAACTTCCGAGTCAACAACTACTGCTCCTACGACTTTAGCCATGGTATTCCATATTTTTATTTCAAATTTCGGAATAGGAAACGACGCCAGTTATGACTTTTGTCCTGAATCCGATATCTTACATTTTTTCAAAAAACAACCACTTTAACTTTCATTTTGTAAGTCAACCGGAAAATCCTTGTGGAACTGTTTCAATCTGGTTTCAAGATCTTCGAATTGATCACGACGTACATTTGACACACATGCCCTTAAACCTTGTTTTGAGCTCCCGGTATTGCCCAGGGAGATGGCACTTATTCCATAATAAAGAAGATTGTGCAACAAAGAAGGACCATTCATTCCGGGATAGCTGATGGTAAAATAGAAACCATCTCCGATGGATTTGTCAATATCCGTACCATAAACTATTTCAAAACCGCAGGATATAAAAAGATGCTTCATAATCCGGGCTTTCTCTCCGTATTCCTTCACATCCCTGATAAAATCATAATCGCCGTTGCTGGCATGCCTGAACATGGCAGCCAGGGCATATTGGGAAGAGTGTGAAGTACCGGAGGTCAATGAATAGAGTACCCTGTGAACGATGGCATTGCCAAAGCCGTGGACATGCAAACGTTCGTTAAGATTTTGATATTGGCGGTGGTAGAGTTGGTCGGAGATAATCAGGACTCCAATCCGCTGGCCTGCATAGGAAAATACTTTTGAACTGGAGATCATCATTATCCAGTTGGGAGTGTACCTGGCAACAGTAGGCTGATAAGGGGGAATTCCCGGCTTGGACAGATCCTGCCTGAAATCCATGGCGAAATAGGCCAGATCTTCAATTACTATAGTATCATATTTCACAGACAATTCGCCAATTATGGACAGCTCTTCCTCTGTTAGGCAGATCCATGCAGGGTTATTGGGGTTTGAATAGATGATATTGCAGATATTGCCTTCAGAAAGGTATGATTCAAGCTTTTCTCTCAATTTCTGACCCCTGAATTCAAAAACGTCAAATGAAATAAATTTCTGGTTCAGAACTATCATCTGTTGTTTTTGAACCGGAAAGCCCGGATCGATGAAGAGAGCGGTGTCCTTTTCCTTGTGACAGGCACCTGATACAAGGAATGCAGCGTAACTTCCTTCCATTGAGCCGACTGTCGGTATGCAACCTTCCGGGTTAACCTCTATGTTCATAAAAAGTTTAACAAAACGGGAGGTTTCATTTTTCAATTCAGGGATGCCGTCAATCCGGGGATAAACCGAGGCAACGTTGTTGCGTAAGGCTTCAATCTCAGCTTCAACCCCGATACGGGATGGAGGAAGTCCGGGGATGCCCATCTCCATCCTGATATAGCGGATTCCTGTAACAGCCTCAATGCTGCTGACCAGTTGCACTATTTCCCTTATTGAGGCATTTCCGATCTCTTCTACATCAAGAGCAGCAATTTTATCCTCAACGATGGAAACTGGAATGGGTGTGTTCTTCATTTTAAGAAATCCTTCTTCAAAGAATCCAACCAATTGCCGACACGTTCTTCGGTCATTTCAGGCTCAAAATCCTCATCAACCGGCAATCCGATAAACTGCCCGTCAATGATTGCTTCAGAATCCTGGAATGAATAACCTTCGGTGCTAACCTGACCATACATCGCTCCACCCTGATTCCTTATTGTTTTGCCCAGGAGTCCCAACGAATCGACAAAGTGGTAGGCATAAGTAATATGGTCTCCCAAACCAAAGATGGCGACCTTTTTCCCGGTGAAATCGTAGGTTGAAACGATCGGAAAGAACTTGGACCAGTCGTTGTTGTCAAACTTCTGTTGCCAGGTATCTTTCCCAATGGTGGATATTCCGAAAATAATATGTGTATACTTGTCCAGGTCGGATGCTTTGGCTTCTGCGATATGCAACATATCAACTTTTTCTGGGCCAATCTTTGATGCGACCAATTTGGCTATCCTGTGGACTGAACCATTCAATGGTCCGAAAAAAATTGCAATCTTTTCCATATTATTTGGATTTTTCAGTAGTTAATGTCTGCTTTTTTATATTCGCCCAGGATTGCCAGGCTTGAAACATTTTTCAAAACCTGGTGGATCGCCCTTTCATAATCATCCACAGTATTGAATTCAATATCAACATGGAATGAATATTCGTTCGGTTTTCCTATTACAGGAATTGACTGTATTTTGGTGAGATTTATTTTGTTTTCAGCAAAAATTGTCAGCACTTTGGCCAGTGCTCCGTAATAATGGCCGCATTTAAAAGAGAGTGAAGCTTTATCTGCAGACAAATTCGGTAAGGAATGCTTAGCCAGGATCAGGAACCGCGTATAATTACGTTTGTTGGTTTCAATGCCGCGATCAATAATGTCCAGACCATAGATTTTGGCAGATCTCTCATTGCCAATGGCAGCCACGTAGTCGTATTTCTCAACTGAAAGTTCCTGCGCTGCCCCGGCAGTATCGCTTTTATCCCGGAGGACAATATTGCTTCCAAATCTTCTGTCAATGTATTCGGAGCACTGTTTCAATGCAATAGGATGCGAGTGTATTTCCTTGATGTTTCCGGGTTTTGTGCCGGGATAAATCATCAGGTTCATCTCAATGTGAAGATAAATCTCACCAATAATCCTCAGGTGAAAATCCCGGAGCAATGCGTAATTTTCAAGCAGGCTGCCCGCTATTGAGTTTTCAATCGCCATTACAGAACAGTCAACCTCGTCCCGGTCAAGCATCTCGCAAACTCTTCGAAAAGTCCGGCATTCAACTATTTCTACCTCTTCCCCGAAAAATTTAAGGGCAGCATCTTCGTGGAAGCAACCCTTTATACCCTGAATTGAAATTCTTTTCACCTGTTAACAATTAATTTTTTGTCGGATGAAATACCCCGGACAATAGTGCCATATTTCCGGTTTCCCGGACCCCGTGCATTTCATGAATATTCTTAATCTTTTTAGGCCGGCAGATAGGTCTGATCCGATCCCTTGTCATTCAATTCAGGACTCACTGGAATAAAAAGACCGGAACTGAATAGCATCAATCTGCCACTCTGTCAAACTTGTCCGCAAGGTAAAAAAAAATCCTGAATTGAACAGTTTCCCTAAATGCGGTACAGGTCACTTGCCTTCACCAGTTCAAGCCGGTGTTCTTTCAGAACTTCAATGCATTTCCCGAGGCGGTCCGGCTTGAGCACGACATTTGCCGTATCACCAACAGAAAAGGCATAAAGATATTCTATTGAAACCTCGTTGGCAGACAGTATTTCGAGGGCCTTTGCCAGGGCACCCGGTTGATTGGGGCAACTCAGGCATACGACATCCGTCAGGCTCACAGAAAAATTCTGTTCCCGCAGCACTTGTAATGCTTTCTCATGGTCTGAAACGATAAGCCGCAGGATTCCGAATTCAGAGGTGTCAGCTACAGAAAAAGCAGACATGTTTATGCCTGTTCGGCCAAGAATTGCAGATACTTCATGCAGCCTGCCGGATTTATTTTCAAGAAAAACAGAAAGTTGCTTGATGATCATGGTTATAATATTGGTTGATTATTGAAGATTTTGATTGTTTTCCACCCTGTAAACAGGGTGATGGTAAACCGGGAAATTGACGGAATTTGCAATAAAGCAGCGATCATTCGCTTTGTGATGCAATGCGTCCATCTTTTCCAGCATGCCGGCGTCCGTCACCGTTACGGAAGGATTCAGGGTTACCTCACTGAACCTTCCCCCTCCATTTTCAGTTTCGATCATGATGCCGGCCGGAGC
This sequence comes from uncultured Tangfeifania sp., assembly GCA_964506325.1. Classification (GTDB taxonomy): domain Bacteria; phylum Bacteroidota; class Bacteroidia; order Bacteroidales; family Prolixibacteraceae; genus CAINVV01. The sequence goes on along the minus strand of CAZDLO010000063.1, from coordinate 2,881 downwards.
GTCGGAATAATCTGTGACAATGATTCCGTTGTCGGCGCACAAATGCAAAAACCAGAGCATGTGACAACCTGAAAGTGATGCCAACAATAGTTCCTCCGGGTTATATTTTGTTTCATCACCGCGGAAGGCAGGGTCTGATGAGGCAGAAATTACCATTTTGTCGTTGTTCAGGATATTGTAGCTCCTGTCGTATGACCGGTAATCAGCGGTTCCTTGGCCATTGTTGCCAGTCCAGATAATTTTCACATTGTAATGATGTTCTTTACCCATTCTTGAAATTGTTTGTTAGCAGCCGCTTCCTGCCCCTGCAAATTACGTATATTGACCTGAACAACTTCTGTTGAATCCGTGACTGCTTTCCCTGTTCAATTATCCCAGGTTTCGCTTGTCAAGCACGCGTTGTGATTTGCCTGGTGTACGTTCGATGGTTTTAGGTTCTACCAGTTTTACATTGACAGAAATGCCAAGAACACTTTCGAGTTGCCTTGTAATTTTCAAACGCAGCTCCTGTAATTTTCTTACTTCATCTGAAAAGAACTGTTCCTGCACTTCGACCATCAATGTAACTGTATCAAGAGTTCCTTCACGTTCTATGATCAGGAGATAATGCGGTTCGGTTTCGCTCATCTGCAAGAGTACCGTTTCAATCTGGGACGGGAAGACATTAACACCCCTGATGATGAGCATATCGTCACTTCTGCCTTTGCATTTCAGCATTCGGACCAGGGTTCTGCCGCAAACACAAGGTTCATGGATCAGCCTGGTAAGATCCCTGGTTCTGTAACGTATCAGCGGAATGCCCTCTTTGGTGATGGTCGTGAAGACCAGTTCTCCAAATTCTCCCGGAGGTACCGGTTCCAGGGTCTCCGGATCGATAATTTCAGGGAGGAAGTGATCCTCCTGGATATGCATGCCACATTGGTGTTCACACTCGCAGGAAACACCGGGACCAACAATCTCACTCAAACCGTAGATATCGATGGCCTTGATTCCAAGTTTTGTCTCTATTTCATACCTCATTGCCTCAGTCCAGGGTTCGGCGCCAAAGATTCCAACACGCAGTTTAAGATTTCCGGGTTCAACGCCTTGTTCTTTCATTACCTCGGCAATGTTGAGGGCATAGGAAGGTGTACAGCAGATGACGGAACTTCCGAAGTCTTCCATCAACTGAATTTGCTTGCTGGTATTTCCTCCCGATATTGGAATTACTGATGCACCCAGGTTTTCGGTACCGTAATGCAGGCCCAATCCACCGGTAAACAATCCGTAACCATAAGCTATCTGCACAATATCCTGGTGATGCACACCGGCCATACACAGGGAGCGTGTTACCACTTCAGACCACATCTGGATGTCTTTCCTGGTATAACCGACTACGGTAGGTTTCCCGGTTGTCCCGGAAGAGGCGTGAAGCCGCACAATTTCACTCATGGGCACCGTAAAGAGGCCGAAGGGATAATTGTCGCGCAGATCGGCCTTTGTTGTAAATGGCAGCCGGGAAAGGTCCTCCACCCCTTTGATGTCATGTGGAGTCAAACCCGCTTCCTGCATTTTCCTGCGGTAGGAGGGGACTGCGTGGTAAATACGCTGAACGGTTTCCTTCAATCTTTGGGATTGAATCTGCTTCATCTCTTCCCTTGTGGCACACTCAATTTTTTCGTTCCAGATCATTGATAAACAATAATTTATGCGTAAATATCTTTGGTTAGCATGAAAAATGACGGCATTATGTAAATCTGAAATATTTTTTACCGGATTTTATGTAAAAATAAAAGTTTAAGCATAAGTTCAGTAACAATTACTCCTTAACATGACTTATTTGATGAAAATTTATATTTCAATGCAGCAGTATGTCGATGGGGTAGCTAAAATGGGGAAGGAATTTGATTGGTGCCAGATGCTGAAATTTTATATCAATTTACATAATAATTGAATAATTGACTAAATTATTTAATTCAATTAACTATATTTGAAGGTTGATGTAAAATATTGATACTAATTAATTTAATTCCTTTACTTATGAAAAAGATTTTTCTTGTTATGTTAATGTTCGGCCTTTTGGTTTCCTGTGATCAGGTAAAGGATTTATTGGATGGAGACAAAGTTTCCTCCACTGATGTAGGAGGGGATGGAAATCTTTCCATGAATGCAGCAGGCACTTCATTCAATTCATATGTCACAGTCGGATCAACCAATTTCAATGCCAATAGTTCTATAGTTGTAACCGGCAACAACAATGGCGTGGTTACCCTGCGAATAAAAGCAACCTTGCCCGCCAGTAACTACACCAGCATGATTCCGGCATCCTTTAAGGATGCAACGGGAAAGCTGGATTTTGAGGCTAAATATAAAAATACTTCGGAGGGCATACTTGATTATACCAACAAGGACGGCAAACCTTTTACCATTGTGAACTACAGCAGCAGTGTTGGTGATAAGTACACGATAACAAAAAACGATGGAAACACAATTACCAGGACCGTAACCGCCAAAACAGATGTTGATGACTATCCTTATGGCATGTTGCTGATAAAAACGATGACTGTTGAACAGGATTCCAGGATTCAGGGAATCACCAAGATCGAGTACAAGGCCAACCATAAGTTTGGACTGGTTCAGATTAAATTTTATTTTGCTGACGGTACTTCAACCACCGTGAAACTGATGTAAGTCCGGTTTCTTGGTCCGGCAACTTTTCTTCAGAACATTTTTTTTATTGCCAGCCGGACCCATGTGAAAGTTTCGGAGGATTAGTTGTTATCTTCGCTGGTACATGCAGGGAAGGTTGACCAGGCATCGTTTGGGTGCGATCGAAAGCGGCTGAAGCGATTTACAACGGTTGCATTGGGAATGGTGATGACAATAATGGACGTTAAACCTG
>CAZDLO010000062.1:18763-20144 GCA_964506325.1 uncultured Tangfeifania sp. | reverse complement strand
TAAAAAAGAAGAAATACTGTCGTTTTAAAAAGAACGGTATCAAGTATGTGGATTATAAAGATCCTGAATTCTTGAAAAAATTTCTCAACGAGCAGGGTAAAATTCTGCCTCGCCGCATTACAGGTACTTCTTTGAAATACCAACGTAAAGTATCACAGGCAATTAAACGTTCAAGAATGATCGCCTTGTTGCCATATGTAACAGATTTGTTAAAATAATTATTAGGAGGTACGAAAATGGAGATTATTCTGCTTCAAGATGTTGCAAATCTGGGTAGCAAAGACGATGTGCTTGTTGTCAAAAACGGATTTGGTCGTAATTACCTGATCCCCCAGAAACTGGCTATCTTAGCCACACCGTCATCAAAAAAAGTCCTTTCAGAGAACCTGAAACAACGTGCTCACAAAGAAGCCAAGCTTAAAGACGTTGCGTTGAAACAGGCCGAAATTCTGAAAACAATCACCATCGTAGTCGGGGCTAAGACCAGTTCTACAGGTAAGATTTTTGGCTCTGTCAACAATATTCAGGTTGCCGAAGCGTTGAAAGAGAAAGGATTTGAGGTTGATCGTAAACAAATCACCATCAAGGAAGATTCTATAAAAGAAATTGGGAAACACATTGCGAAGGTGAAATTTCACCGTGAAGTGGTGGTTGAACTGGAATTTGAAGTCATCGCCGAATAGGGATAAGGTTTCAGTCCGTACAAATTTCCATATCATTTTATTAAGCTGATAAAAAGCTGTCCCAATCATTGGGGCAGCTTTTTTTTAATATTTTTGTGCTTACTCAGTTTCAGAAAAAACAAAACAACTTCAACACGAGTGAAAAAACAAACAGAGCAAAAACTGGCACAACTTTTTCAGGCGCACTTTTATGAAGAGGTCACCTCCATTGAAATGCTTCCTCCTTCTGGTTCTTACCGCGAATATGTCCGTTTGAAAAGCATGCATTTTCAAGCAATAGGAACATGGAATGATGACCTTAAGGAGAACAATGCATTCGTTAACTTTTCCCGGCATCTTCGATCTGAAAATATTCAGGTTCCCGAAATATATGCTTATGAACCTTCCTCAGGGATTTATCTTCAGGAAGATCTTGGCGATGAAACTCTTTTCTCCTATTTATCTGAAATCCGCACCCGGAAGGGTTTTGCCGATGAGATAACCGAAGCATACAGGAAAGTGGTCAGGATTTTGCCTCAAATCCAAATCACCGCAGGCAAAGGCATTAATTACGAACTTTGCTATCCAAGGAAAGCATTTGATCGCCAGTCAATGATGTGGGACCTCAATTATTTTAAATACTATTTTCTTAAACTTGCCAAGGTTTCATTTGATGAACAATCACTTGAAGATGACTATGTTGCATTCTGTGATTATTT
>CAZDLO010000062.1:0-18753 GCA_964506325.1 uncultured Tangfeifania sp. | reverse complement strand
ACTGAAGGCAGAAAGTAATTATTTCATGATGCGGGATTTTCAAAGCAGAAATATCCTTATACGTCAGGGTAAACCCTGGTTCATTGACTACCAGGGGGGCAGGAGAGGAGCTCTGCAGTATGACCTCGCATCCCTTCTTTACGACGCCAAGGCCGACATACCACAACATATTCGTGAGGAACTAATCGAAAACTATCTTGACCGGTTACAACAATTATGCAGCGTAAATCGAAAGGAATTCAAACAGTACTTTTACGGGTACGTGCTTATTCGTATGATGCAGGCAATGGGAGCATACGGTTTCCGTGGTTTCTATGAGAAAAAAACCCATTTTTTGAAAAGTATACCATATGCCTTGCAGAATTTAAATGTGGTGATGGCTAAACTTGATATCCCGGTCGAGCTAAATGAGCTGTTTCGGGTACTTAACTCCCTTCAGAAATCTGAAGTCTTAAATAAAATTGCATCCGCAGAAACGGAATTAACGGTATCAATTACGAGTTTCTCCTATAAAAAAGGTATTCCGGCTGATATATCCGGCAATGGAGGTGGTTTTGTTTTTGATTGCAGGGCGCTCCCAAACCCTGGAAGAATGATCGAATACCAGCATCTTACCGGTAAAGACGAGGATGTCATCAATTATCTTGAATCTTATCCGGATGTTGAAGAGTTCCTTAAAGCAGTATTCAGTCTTGTCGATCAAAGTGTTGATCGCTACATTGAAAGAAAATTCTCCCATCTGACCGTTCAGTTTGGTTGTACAGGCGGTCAGCATCGGTCTGTATATACTGCAGAAAGAATGGCTGCACACCTCAGGGAGAAATTCACCGCTAGAATTGTCTTACAACATAGAGAGCAAGATAATTAATAGTTTATGTTACCTCGCCAACCTTAATCCGTAAATACAGGTGACACGATAACCTTTGACTATGACCAAGAAAAAGTGCGAGAAAAAAGAGTACGAAAAACCTGAAAAGCCCAATTTTGAATGTAGGAAATGTGGCAGGGCCTCCAAAAAAGAGGATAAGTTGTGTAAGCCTGTTAAACTGACGAATGTTAATGTCATACCTCAATGAAAGCGTTCATTTTAGCCGCCGGACTCGGAACAAGGTTACTTTCTTATACATCTGACAGGCCCAAAGCCCTGGTGGAACTCGGCGGCATTACACTTCTCGAAAGAGCCATCAGAAAGGTAACGGAACTTGAGGTATCTGAAATCATTGTAAACGTTCACCATTTTGGAGATAAAATTGTTGACTTTCTGAGAGAAAAGCATTTTTTTGACCTTCCGGTTTCTATATCAGACGAATCGGATCAACTCCTTGACACCGGCGGAGCTATTTTGAAAGCACATGATTTACTGGGTGACAATGAACCTTTTTTAGTATACAATGTGGATGTCCTCAGTTCTCTTAATTTGGTAGATTTCTTCGCTTATCATCAGAAAATGAAGGGAATTGCTACCCTGGCTGTTAGAAAAAGGCAGACAGATCGTTACCTGGTTTTTAATCAGGATATGCGCTTGTCAGGCTGGAGAAATATTAAAACAGGTGAGGAGAAGCTGACCGGGAAAGTATCAGACGCTCAAAATTTTGCTTTCAGCGGTATTCAGATAATTGAACCTCATATTTTTCCATTGATAACAGAAACAGGTAAATTTTCAATCATACAATTGTACCTCCGGCTGGCAAAGGACCAGGAAATCTATGGCTACCAGGAAAATTCAGAACTATGGATGGACCTCGGGAAACCGGATCAGTTGAAGGAAGCAGAAAGCATACTGCAAATGATCACCAATTTATAGGGTCCCTGCCGTTTTTTGTAAGATAATCATTGGTTTTACTGAAGTGCCGGTTTCCAAAAAATCCCCTGTAGGAGGAAAGTGGTGATGGATGCGGGGAGCTTAGAACCAGGTGTTTGTTCCTGTCAATAAATTCTCCTTTTTTCTGGGCAAAGGATCCCCAGAGAAGAAATACCAAATGTTCCTTTTCTTCTGCAAGTAAATGAATCACCTTGTCGGTAAACTGCTCCCATCCCTTATTCTGATGCGAACCAGCCCGGTTTGCCTCTACTGTAAGCGTAGAATTCAGTAGCAGAACCCCCTGCATAGCCCACCTGTCAAGATTGCCACTTTGAACTGGAGGAAGGCCCAAATCCTGGCTGATTTCCTTGTATATATTCTGCAGCGATGGGGGAATATCGATACCCTCCGGAACAGAAAAGCACAAACCATGTGCCTGTCCATGACCGTGATAGGGATCCTGACCCAGTATAATAACTTTTGTAAGGTCAACCGGTGACTTCTCAAAGGCATGAAAAATAAATTTTCCGGGTGGGAAGATCTGTTTGGAAGAATATTCCTGCCTCACAAAATCTGTCAGCTCAATAAAATAAGGCTTTACAAACTCTTCCGATAAAAGTCTTTTCCAACTTGACTCAATCTTTACTTCCATTTAAAAAATATGTGGTTTAGCCATAAATATAGTTATTCAGTTCAGAAACACGATTCTCCTGCTAACTTTTTTCTTATTTTTACCTCCTCAAATCGCAGGTAACTATTAACTACTACTTAAAAGCAAATGGATTCATTAAGGAATTTGATCGGGGTAGACCTCGGAGGGACCAATATCCGGGCCGGCAAAATTATCGACAATAAGATTGTTCATCTTACAAAAGTTTCAACTCCTTCGAAGGGCAGTGTTGAAGAAGTAATGGAGAAGATCTACTCCCTGATCGATGGTTGCCTTGATAGCTCTACTGTTTCAATCGGTGTGGGTGTTCCGTCTGTTGTTGACGTGGAAAATGGAATTGTTTACGATGTTGTCAATATACCTTCCTGGAAAGTTGTACCTCTTAAAGAGATGCTTGAAACCCGGTACAAGATTCCGGTACACGTCAACAACGATGCTAATTGTTTTGTTGTAGGGGAAAAGTACTTCGGGAAAGCCCAGGCAAACAAAAATATTGTTGGAATAACACTTGGAACAGGATTGGGTTGCGGTTTGATCTTCAATGGAAAATTGTATGAAGGGTCAAATTGCGGCGCAGGCGAATTCGGCAATGTTACATACCTGTCACACAACGTAGAATACTATTGCAGCGGACAGTTTTTTACCGATGAGAAAAAAGTTTCAGCCATCGATGTTTTCAATAAGGCAAAAAAAGGAGATGTGAAAGCACTCCATCTTTTCGATGAGTATGGTTTTCACCTTGGTGAGGCCATTAAATCAATTCTTTATGCTTATGACCCTGAAGTTATCATCCTTGGCGGGTCTGTAGCGCAGTCATTTGAATTTTTCAAAGATGCCATGTTTCATGCCTTGCAGAATTTTGCATACAGCAGCGTCCTTGCAAATCTCAAAATTGATGTCTCTGAACTTGAGAATTCTGCCATTTATGGTGCTGCGGCACTGCCAATGATCAAACAATAAATATTTATCAGGAAGTGTGCAGCAGGTACAGGATTGTCTTATCTGAAGTATGGTTCCGGCTCTTCATTTTTTGGATTCAACCATCAAACCAATAAACTATTATGAAACGTAACTATTACATGGTCTTTCTGGTCTTCATTGTATTTTTTGTCATCTCTTTCTTAACCAACATTTTGGGTGCAATATTACCGGTGGCAAAGGTTGATTTTCATGCCAGCAACACTATGGCAGCATTTTTGCCATTGTTTTTCTTTATTGCTTACGGTGTTATGTCTATCCCGGCTGGATTGATGACCGATAAATACAAGGAAAAAAAGGTGATGATGATGGCTTTCACATCAGCATTTGCCGGAGCAATTATTTTCGGGTTAATGCCAAAATTCGGAGTGATGCTGGGATCTCTCTTTTTTATCGGTGCCGGTATGGCGATTCTGCAGGTAGCTATAAACCCACTGCTGCGTGTCTCCGGCGGGGAAGAGAATTTCGCCTTTAACTCAGTAATGGCTCAGCTCTTTTTCGGTGGTGCTTCTTTTCTCAGTCCGATGCTTTATTCCTATCTGGTAGCTGAATTGGGACCACAGGGTTCACCCGGTGGAATAGTAAAGTTGCTTGGAAGCCTGGTTCCGCCTAATCTTACATGGGTCTCAATTTACTGGGTGTTTGCTTCAATTGCATTCCTTATGATCTTTATTGTGGCCTTCTCTAAATTCCCCAAAGTAGAGTTGAAGGAGGATGAGAAAACAGGGAATTGGGACACTATTATTCATCTGCTTAAGAACAAGACTGTAATAATGTTTTTTTTCGGCATATTCGCTTATGTTGGAACTGAACAGGGAGTAGCCAACTGGATTTCAGAATTTCTAAAAACATACCATGGTTTAAAACCAGAAGTAGAAGGAGCCCAGGCAGTTCAATGGTATTGGGGCCTGATGACAATTGGTTGTATTCTTGGACTGGGGTTGTTGAAGCTGATAGACAGTAAACTCATTATAAGGGTGTTTATTATTGCGGCAATGGTCTGTCTTGCCACTGCACTTTTCACAAGTGACCCGATGATTTCTTTCTACGCATTTATCGCCATGGGTTTCTGTGCCTCGGTAATGTGGTCCATAGTTTTCTCCCTGGGCATGAACTCAATTGCTGAACATCATGGATCATTCTCAGGAATACTTTGTTCAGGTATTATGGGAGGCGCTGTCACTCCTGTTATCATTGGCTTTTTGGCCGACCACTTCGGACTGCGAACAGGGATGCTTTTCAACTATGTAACGCTCTCTTTTCTATTGTTTCTCTCCTTCTGGGCAAAACCCCTGATTGCGAATAAAACAATCTTTTCCAAAGGGGAATAGTATTGTTGGGCCGATATTCAATTTGGCCGCTTGTCAACAAAAATCTACACCAAAAATAATTGTAAATCAATCATTTAGATTTTTACAAATAATAAGGGGGAGCCAACAGGCTCCCCCTTATTATTTGTAAATTATTGAGTATTAAAACAGGTTGTTAATCAAGCCTCTCTCCTCATTTACCGGGAATTGAGTATCCATGGCAAATGCTGGCCTTCTCTTGATCCACTGGCCTCTCGTGAAATCGGGGAAATCAACCGAGGCTCCACCTCTTGCCACAGACATCTCTGACAGTGATGAAACAGCACTCCAGGCAGCTGCGTCATATGCATCCATCGGTACAGGTTTTTTACCTCTTACTGCATTGAAGAAATCATTCAGCATGATAAAATCCATTCCTCCATGACCAGCTCCTTCAGCCTGTGAACCTTTTTCCCGCCATAATTGATGATCGTATTTTTTCAACCATCCTTCAGCAGGATCCCAAACATGCGGATTGCTCTGGCCTTCAACATAAATTGCCTGTGCAGGGTCTGTCCAGCTTCCGGATCCTTCGCCCCTCCACAATCCATTGGTGCCCTGAACACGAAATCCGAGGGAATATGGACGAGGGAGGTTGGTGTCGTGGGTTACAAGTATTGTTTCACCATTGGCACATTTTATCATAGAGGTGACTATATCCCCAAGGTTGAATTGAATATCCCGGTATATGCTGTCCCTGGCGGCATGATCCTTGACGAAATCATGCAATCCCCTTGATTTTGTTGCCATAGCAGAAATAGTAAGGAATCGGTTCCCGCGGTTAATATCCAGGAAGGTACCGATTGGTCCAAGTCCGTGAGTTGGATACAAATCCCCGTTACGGCGTACAGAATGCAACCCCCGCCACATGGCCTCTGAATGAGCTTCTTTGCCAATTTTCAGGTCATTTTTCAACAAATCAAATTTAACTCCGCGCAAATCATGCTCATATCCGCATCTGCAATGGAGAAGTTCACCAAAGAGATTTGAGCGAACCATATTGAGAATAGCCATTACGTCCCGGCGATAGCAAACATTCTCCATGATCATCACCTGGTTTCCTGTTTCTTCATGCACATTTACCAGGTCCCAGCACTCTTCCAATGTATTTGCTGCAGAAACCTCTACTCCAGTGTATGGAACTCCTGCCTTCATGGATGCAATAGCCATCGGTACATGCCATTCCCAAGGTGTGGCAATGATAACGGCGTCAAGTTCTTCGTTTTTAAGCATCTCTTCGTAGGCATGGTCATGTCCGGTGTAAATCCTGGGTTCCTTCATGCCACTTTTTGCCACGATTGCTTTTGCTCTTGACAACGATTCAGGGCTTATGTCACAGAAAGACACAATCTCAATTCCACCAACAGTAATAGAATCATGCACATGACCCTGCCCGCGACCTCCAACTCCAATATAACCTACCCTTACAATACTTTCATCCCGGGGGAGATTTTTTTTGGTTTTTTCTTTTTTCTGGGCAAAGAGATCATTCCCAATTGTTGATATCCCGGCAATTCCGACACCAGCCAGACTGCCTTTTCTGATAAATTCCCTGCGATTAGTACTCATAAGTTTCAATAATAATTTAGCCTGAATATTGTTTGGATTTTTGTACTCCTACAAAATTGTACAATTCAATCCATAAAAAGAATAAATTTGGTCACTTTTAAATTAAAAATCGAAAAAATATGATTCATTATATTTCCCTTTCATCACGCAAGGCGGTTGTCACATTCAGAAGGTGGGGGAGAAAGGGATATTCTGTCTTTTCCAGCCTGCATAAAATAGTGCAGATTGCAGTATTGTCAACTATTTATTTGATCTTCTCTTTGCCGGCATCAGCAGATGAGGTATTTTTATTGCAATCCAGCGACACAATTAGGCCGATCCAGGAAATTGAGATGGATGAAGTGGTGATTAGTGCGCAACGTGTTCCTGTATCATTCTCCCAGGCTGCCAGAATTGTCAGGGTCATCAGTAAAAATCAGTTGACCGGTGCACCGGTACACGACTTGCAGGACCTCCTCAAATTTGTTCCCAATATGGATGTTCGCCAGCGATCAGGGAACGGAGTACAATCTGATATTAGCTTACGCGGCAGTTCTTTTGACCAGGTATTGATACTTCTCAATGGGATTCCTCAAAATGATCCGCAAACAGGACACCACAACCTTAACCTCCCTGTCTCCTTTGATGCCATCGACCGCATTGAGATTTTAGAAGGACCAGCCTCCCGGCTTTATGGTCCAAATGCCTTCAGCGGGGCAATCAACATCATCACAGGTAAATCATCGTCAGATTCTTTCACAGGCCGTTTGAGTGGCGGACAGTATGGTTTTTTTGAGGGATCCGCCTTTCAGTCGGTCAAAACAGGGAACCTTTCCAATACTATTTCCGGCGGTTACAAAAGATCTGATGGTGCCTTGAAAAACACAGATTTCAAAATCGGCAATTTGTACTACAACGGCAACCTGCAGCTAAGAAGTTGTAAATTAAATTTCCAGGGAGGGTATTCCGTAAGGGGGTTTGGAGCCAATGATTTTTACACCCCGGTTTATCCTACTCAATACGAGCATATTAAAACAATATTCTCCTCAGCTGGTGTAACTTTCGATGGCAAATTTCACCTCACTTCATCTTTTTACTGGCGAAGAAATCAAGACCGGTTCGAACTCTTCAGGGAATTTAAATCAGCACCTGCCTGGTATAAAATGCACAATTATCATTTAACTGATACTTATGGTACCATTCTGAACGGATGGATTGATACAGGTTCTGGAAAACTGGCCTATGGAACAGATCTTAGAAATGAAAATATATGGAGTACGGTCCTGGGCAGAGAGTTAAACCAGCCAGTTAAAGTTCCGGGGGAAAGTGGAATATGGTATAATCATGCCGACAGCCGCACAAATATCAGCCTTTTCAGCGAATACTCACACCATTTCGTGTCATTTGACATCTCCGGGGGATTAATGGCAAACAGGAACTCTTCCCAGGGAAGAAAGTGGGAAATATTTCCTGGCATCGATATCAGTTGGAAAATTTCTACGCTTCTCAAAATGTATGCATCTGTCAATAAATCTCTGCGCATACCAACATTCACTGATCTTTACTACAAAAGTGCAACAAACATAGGAAATCCTGACCTACTTCCCGAGGAAGCTCAATCGTATGAAACAGGCATCAAATACAATAATACGTGGATCACCTCTCATCTTTCACTTTTCCTCAGGCTGGGACAGAATATGATTGACTGGGTCAGGCAACCTGAGGAAACAATCTGGTACGCTAAAAATATTACGACCCTAAATACGAGGGGTATCGCAATGTCAGCAAGGATGGAGCCCTCCAGGCTTTTTGAAAAGGATATGTTTATCCGCTCTATCGATTTTTCGTACGGATATCTTATACAGAACAAAGAATCAGGCACTTACATCTCTAAATATCTACTCGATTACCTTAAACATAAAATTGATATCAGCCTTTCGCACAGTTTAACCAAGCATTTGAGTGCAACTTGGCTTATTTCTTACCAGGATAGAAATGGAACATTTACACTATGGGAAGAAAACAAATACGGTGCAGAGAAAGAATATGCTCCAATATGGTTGATTGACAGTAAGATAATCTGGACAAACAGACAATTTTCAATATTTTTGGAAGCGTCAAATCTGCTGAACAAATCCTATTATGATTATGGGAATGTTGAAAATCCAGGAATATGGGTAAAAGCCGGAACTGCCATAAAACTTGGTAATTAAACATCCATCATTTAACATTATTTATGTTCCATTGAAACGACTTAACTAATATATAGCGCATATTTGCACTGTAGGAGTCAAACATTTTCATAGATTTGGTTAGTTTAAAAGAGCCGCTCTGATCCCCCTGTCAGAACGGCTCTTTCCATTTAGAGAAGTCACAATCTCATAGATTGCTGTCAATCAATTTAACCAGTTCGTTGAATTGTTTTTCCTCAAACCCGATCGACATAAAAATAATCTTTCCTTCTTCATCCAGTAAAAAACTCCTGGGAATGGTCTGCTTGGCAAATTTGCCGTAAACACCCCTTTTGGGATCTGGATACAACGGAAAAGCTAACTTTTGTTCCTCCTTGAATTTTAAAACTTCCTGCCAGTTATGTTCGCGCCCAAATGTGAGCATAACAAACTTTGAATTGCCGTGGTGTTTGTCCCATATCTCAGATTGAATTTTTGGCAATTCCAACCTGCACGGTCCACACCAGGTGGCAAAAAAGTTAATTAATATTACCTTTCCCTTTAAATCACTGATCTTGGCGAACTTCCCTTGTTCATATTCATATTTGAACAAAGGTGTCTGGGAACCCGAAACCACGAGGGTATTCTGATCAATAGGGTTTTGGCCCATGGCTGTTATTCCGAATCCCAGGAAAAGAATTAAATATACAACTGACATTTTCTGCATACGTAGGCTTTATTTATTGCTGTCCAGCTGATTAAAGCGTATTTTCAATGAAATTCTTAACGTTTTGGTAAATTCTTTCATTGACATCAATAAGTTCGGCCTTTTCAAATTTATCCCCGGTAATGTGCTCAAAAAGTTCTATGTACCGATCAGATATCTGTTCAACAAATTCATCACTCATAAATGGTACTATTTGTCCATCCTTGCCCTGGAAACCATTTTCAATTAGCCATTGTCTTACAAACTCTTTGGATAATTGCTTCTGGTTTTCTCCTTTGGCAAGTCGTTCTTCATAGCCCTCTGCATAAAAATACCTGGAAGAATCAGGCGTGTGAATTTCGTCTATCAGGTAGATTACACCATCCTTTTTCCCGAATTCATACTTAGTATCAACAAGAATCAACCCTTTTTGTGCGGCTATTTCGGTACCACGCTTGAATATGGCACGGGTATAACTTTCCAAAATACTGTACTCACTGGCAGAAACCAATCCTTGTTCAATAATTTCCTCCCTGGAGATATCCTCATCATGGCCCTCCATAGCTTTGGTGGTAGGGGTTATTATTGGCTCGGTAAATTTCTGATTTTCCTTCATTCCATCGGGAAGCATTATGCCACACAAAGTCCGCTTTCCGGAACTGTATTCTCTCCAGGCATGTCCTGTCAGATATCCCCTGATAACCATTTCCACTTTGTAGGTTTCACAAAGATGTCCAATGGTAACCATGGGGTCAGGTGTTGCAATTTTCCAGTTTGGAACGATATCTGAGGTTGCATCCAGGAACTTGGTCGCAATTTGGTTTAAAACCTGTCCCTTAAATGGTATACCTTTGGGAAGTACAACATCAAAGGCGGAAATCCGGTCCGAAACAATCATTACAAGGTAATCATCATTGATATTGTATACATCACGGACTTTCCCTTTGTACACACTTTTCAGCCCTGGAAAAGTAAAATTGGTTGAGGTAATAGCTTTATTCATAGTAATTTGTATTATTATTGTTTGTTGTAATCTGATCCTTCCCTGTCAAAATGTTCTTCATGCCTGTCATAGGCCAAAACTATTTCTTTTACCAGCCTGTGCCGTATAATATCAGAGCTGTCGAAATAAATGGTGGCCATGCCCTCAATGCCTTTTAGGATTCGCAAAGCTAAAATCAAACCTGACTGTTGTTTTCTTGGCAGGTCAACCTGCGTCACATCACCTGTAATCACATATTTTGTATTGAGACCCATCCTGGTCAAAAACATTTTCAACTGCGGGATGGTTGTATTTTGTGCTTCATCCAGAATGACGAAGGCATTGCTGAGGGTTCTTCCGCGCATGAATGCCAGGGGAGCAATCTGAATTATGCCATCTTTCAGGTACTCCTCCAATTTTTTTGCGGGAATCATATCCAGCAAGGCATCATAAAGTGGTTGTAAATACGGGTCAATTTTCTCTTTAAGGTCACCCGGCAAAAAACCAAGGTTCTCACCCGCTTCAACTGCTGGCCTGCTTAATATTATTTTTTTTATCTCCCTGGATTTAAGTAATTTAACGGCCAGGGCTATGGCTGTGTAAGTCTTGCCTGTACCCGCCGGACCAATGGCAAACATTAAATCGAAATCGGTACAACTTTCAACCAGTCTCTTTTGATTTTGTGTTCTAGCCCTAATCGGTTTACCACCATTGCCAAACAAAAGTACATCACTGCTATTTAGAATACTTTGGTCTGAAGTATCGGGGTCATTGACCAGGATTTGATGGATTGTTTCAACTGAAAGGGTATTGAAACGATAAAAATGCTCCAGCATAAGCTGAAATTTTTGAGAAAAAATGGTGACTTGCTGCTGCTCTCCTTTAACTTTCAGCGTATTTCCCCTTGCAATCAGTGACAGATTCGGACAATATTTTTTAATAAGGTCCAGTTTTGAGTTCCTGATTCCGTAGAAATCAGCTGGTTCAATGCCTTCCAGTTCAAAAGAATTTTCAATCATAGGTTGCAAATTCCAAAATAGAATTTCCTGCAAATTAAATATTTTTTTAATACCTATTTCAGCATATTCATCCAGAAAATAGAGATGGCGAAAAGTGTATCTTAGCAACATGCATTCTGACAATAATTGAATTCTGCGAGCTTTTGCCTGTCTGATATATTCACAGTATATTTTTCACAGTCTCAATATTTACTTATTGACAATTTTGCTTTATTAGATATTGATATTCAATAATTTGGCACATATAGAACCAATGGAAAAAGAAGAAAAATTGCTGGTTTTTGGCAAATTGCTAACAATAATGGATGAACTCAGAGAGAAATGCCCCTGGGACCGCGAACAAACAAATGAATCCCTGCGCAAGCTAACTATTGAGGAAGTTTATGAACTTGGAGATGCTATTCTGGAAAACAATTCACAGGAGATTAAAAAGGAGTTGGGGGATATCTTGTTACACATAGTTTTTTTCGCCAAAATAGGGGAGGAGAAAGGTCAGTTTGATATTGGAGATGTAATTAATCATTTGATTGATAAATTAATATACCGTCACCCCCATGTATTTGGTACCACCGAAGTAGCAAATGCCGAACAGGTAATACACAATTGGGAAGCATTAAAGCTCAAAGAAAAGGGCAGGAATAAGCGGGTGCTGGAGGGGGTTCCAATTGCACTGCCGGCGTTGGTAAAAGCCAATCGGATCCAGGAAAAGGTGAGGGGAGTAGGCTTCGACTGGGAGCACAAGGAACAGGTATGGGAAAAGGTTAGGGAAGAACTGGCTGAACTGGAGGCTGAAGTAAAGGCAGGTCGCATCAAAGAAATGGAAGAAGAATTTGGAGACCTTTTGTTTTCAATTGTCAATACGGCAAGGGTATACGGAATCGATCCGGAAAGCGCACTGGAAAGGACCAATCAGAAATTTACCAGAAGATTTAACTACCTGGAGGAGCAGACCTTGCTAAAAGGAAAATCTCTCCATGAAATGAATCTTGGAGAGATGGATGTTTTCTGGAATGAGGCCAAAAAATTTGACAAGAAATGACTTAACCCTGTGGCGCAGGTGGTAATTCAGCAGTATCCTGCATTTCAGAGGGTGCCGCAATAATTTTAGCGACGACTTTTTCCTTGGAATCATTAAGGTCGACAGAAATTGTATCACCTTCCTTGATTTCACTTCCAATAATTACCTCTGCAATTTCGTCTTCCAGGTACTTTTGTATAGCACGTTTTAAAGGCCTGGCTCCAAACTGGGGATCGAATCCCTTCTCTGAAATGAAATCTTTGGCCTCCGGAGAAATAAACAATTTGTATTTCAAAGCCTCTACACGTTCATAAAAACCTTTCAGTTCAATGTCAATTATTTGATTTATGTGACTCTTCTCCAGTGAATTAAACATAACAACATCATCAACCCTGTTTAAGAATTCCGGTGCAAAGGCACGTTTAAGGGCTTTTTGTATGACGTATTTGTTGTGCTCATTTTCATCTTCTGGGGAGGTCCTGGTATTGAAGCCAACACCCTGGCCAAAATCTTTCAATTGCCTCGTTCCTATGTTGGATGTCATGATCAGAATGGTATTCCGGAAATCGATTTTTCTTCCCAAACTGTCAGTCAGCCTTCCTTCATCCATAACCTGAAGCAGGATATTAAATACATCCGGGTGGGCCTTTTCTATCTCATCCAATAAAATTACGGCGTAAGGTTTTCTTCTTACTTTTTCGGTAAGCTGCCCACCCTCTTCATAACCTACATATCCGGGAGGAGCTCCAACCAACCTTGAAACAGAGAACTTTTCCATGTATTCACTCATATCGACACGGATCAGAGCATCAGTAGTATCAAAAAGATATTGTGCCAGAACTTTGGCCAACTGAGTCTTGCCAACACCTGTCGGTCCCAGGAATATGAATGAACCAATGGGCTTATTTGGATCCTTTAAACCGGCCCTGTTTCGCTGAATAGCCTTGGTTATTTTTTCTACAGCTTCATCCTGTCCAATAATATTCTTTTTCATATCATTGTACATCACCTGCAGTCTTTTGCCTTCAGCCTGGGCGATTTTTTGCACGGGAATGCCTGACATCATGGCAACAATATCTGCCACCTGGGGTTCGTCAACCATCTCCCGATGATTTTCCAATTCTTTTTCCCAGATTTCCTTCTCTTTCTCAATTAGGCTGAGCAGGTTTTTTTCGTTGTCACGATAACTTGCCGCCAGTTCGAAATTTTGCCCTTTTACAGCTAGAATTTTTGAGGAACGGACCTCTTCTATCTTTTCTTCAAGTTTGATAATCCTGTCAGGAACGGAAATATTGGAAATATGCACCCTTGAACCAGATTCATCCAATGCATCAATAGCTTTATCTGGCAAGTGCCTGTCAGAAATATACCTGGCAGTCAGCCTGACACAAGCCTCAATTGCTTCTTTTGTATAAGTAACATTATGATGATCTTCATAACGTTCTTTAATGTTATGAAGAATTTCAATGGTCTCTTCAACAGAAGTAGGTTCTACAAGAACTTTCTGAAATCGTCTTTCCAAAGCACCATCCTTCTCAATATGTTGCCTGTATTCATCCAGTGTGGTTGCTCCAATACATTGAATATCACCTCTTGCCAGTGCAGGTTTAAGCATATTGGCCGCATCCAGCGACCCGGTTGCTCCACCGGCCCCAACAATGGTGTGAATCTCATCTATGAACAGAATGATGTTATCAACTTTAGCGAGCTCGTTCAGAATCGCTTTCATCCGTTCTTCAAACTGACCACGGTATTTTGTCCCTGCAACAATTGAAGCCAGATCCAGGCTTATCACCCTTTTGTCGAATAATATCCTGGAAACTTTTCTTTGTGATATTCGGAGAGCCAGTCCTTCAACAATGGCAGACTTTCCAACTCCGGGCTCACCGATAAGAACCGGATTGTTTTTCTTTCTCTGGCTAAGTATCTGAGCTATTCTTTGAATCTCATTCTCACGACCTACAATAGGATCAAGACTCCCTTCAATGGCAGCCTTGGTAATATCAATGCCAAAATTATCCAATACGGGAGTATCGGTCTTCGGATTTGCGCTTCCCTTCTGACTATGGGAAGATCCGGAACTGCTTCCTCCACTTCGACCGAACATATCATCCTGATCATCACCTTCTTCGGGAAAGTCGGATTTGCTTTCAATTCTGGATAATTCCTGGATCTTGGTCTTGACATCGTCATAATTCAGATCATTTTTCTTGAAAAGCTCAAATACCATCCCGTCTTTTTCCTTCAATATGGCAAGAAGTAAATGACCTGTATTTACTGTATCTTCATTCATAGATCTGGCTTCAAGGAAGACAATTTTCAAGGTCCTCTCTGTATTTTTCAGCAGTGGTATTGAAGCATCCATTGGCAATGAGGAGCTTTTTCTCAGATGCAGTTCCAATTCATTTTTCAGCCTGGAGAAATCCATCCCCAGCTGTTTCATCGTATCAATGGCAATACCCTCGCCATCACGAAGTATTCCTAAAAATAGGTGTTCAGTACTTATATGATCGTTACCGAGTCGTATGGCTTCTTCCCGGCTGTATGTTAATACATCTTTAATTCTTGGAGAAAATTTTGAGTCCATTTCTTTGTTTTATATACTTTTCATCAAAAATCATTCCTTTAACAAAATAACAAATAAATTTAAATATAACACGCATTTACTTTTCCGTCATTTAAAGGACATGAGAGGTGATAAATGTCATAATTGGCTATTAATGATTAATTTACATTTGCACACCGTAAAAAAAAATATATTATCCAATTATCAGGCAGTATTGCCAATTTGTCACAATTCCGGGGTTGAAAAATTACAAAGGGAATAAGGTCGATTTTATCTGTTCCTAATTCCCATGTTAACTTTAAAATGCTTATTTTTGTATTACTTTTTAAACAATTAAGAATACAAATTATATCCATATGTCTGATATAGAGAGGATTATTCCGATTAACATTGAAGAGCAAATGAAAACTGCATACATTGATTATTCAATGTCAGTAATTGTTTCAAGAGCTCTTCCTGATGTTCGTGACGGGTTAAAACCTGTTCACCGCAGGGTGTTGTTCGGAATGAGCGAGTTAGGTAATTTTTCAAACAGACCTTATAAGAAATCTGCCAGGATAGTAGGGGAGGTGTTAGGCAAGTATCACCCGCATGGTGACTCATCCGTTTACTTTGCAATGGTTCGTATGGCCCAGTTATGGTCTTTGCGTTATCCATTGATTGATGGACAGGGCAACTTTGGTTCAATTGATGGTGACAGTCCGGCAGCAATGCGGTATACCGAAGCCCGCCTGAAAAAAATTGCGGAAGAAGCTTTGGCGGATTTGGAGAAAAACACGGTAGATTTCCAGCCTAATTTTGACGAATCATTGTCAGAGCCTACTGTACTCCCGACAAAATTTCCGAATTTACTTATAAATGGAACTTCAGGTATTGCAGTCGGGATGGCAACCAATATGCCGCCACACAATTTATCAGATACCATTGAGGCCATCATGGCATATATTGATGATCCGGAGGTGACCATTAGTGTTCTCATAGACAAGATAAAAGCGCCGGACTTTCCGACAGGTGGAATAATTTACGGATATGCCGGTGTTCGGGAGGCTTTTGAAACGGGCAGGGGACGTATTGTCGTAAGAGGCCGTGCTGAAATAGAAACAACAGAAAACGGCAGGGAAAAGCTGATCGTAACAGAGATTCCTTATATGGTCAACAAGGCAGAGATGATCATTAAAATCGCCGAGTTGGTCAATGAAAAGAAAATTGACGGTATCAGCAATATCAATGATGAATCAGACCGCTCAGGAATGAGGATCGTGATCGATATCAAGCGAGAAGAAATGGCCAGTGTGGTATTGAATAAGTTGTACAAATACACTGCCCTCCAGACGGCATTTAACGTCAATAATATTGCCCTTGTAAAGGGCAGACCTCAAATGCTGAATCTCAAGGATCTGATTCATTACTTTGTTGAACACCGTCATGAAGTGGTTATAAGGCGTACTCAGTACGATTTGGACCAGGCAGAAAAGAAAGCCCATATCCTCAGGGGATTAATAATTGCAATTGACAACCTGGATGCTGTCATAAACATTATCAGGGCAGCAAAAACGCCGGATGAAGCACGTGAAAACCTTATTACAAACTTTGAGTTGGATGATATCCAGGCACGTGCGATCCTCGATCTTCGGCTACAAAAGCTTACTGGACTAGAGCGGGATAAAATTCACCAGGACTATACTGATCTCAATAAAATGATCGACTGGTACAAGGAGGTTTTATCCCAGGAACCTTTGAGAATGCAGATAATAAAAGATGAACTTCTTGAGATAAAGACTTTGTACGGAGATGAAAGAAGAACAGAAATTGTTTATGCATCCGAAGAATTCAATCCGGAAGACTTCTATGCGGATGAGGATATGGTTATAACAATCTCCCATATGGGTTATATCAAAAGAACTCCGCTGACTGAGTTCAGAACCCAGTCGAGGGGAGGGATCGGGTCAAAAGGCTCCAGCACACGCGATGAAGACTTCCTGGAACACATGTTTATTGCAACCATGCACAATACATTGTTGCTTTTCACTGAAAAGGGCAAATGTTTCTGGTTGAAAGTTTATGAAATACCTGAAGGGACAAAGATTTCAAAAGGCAGGGCAATTCAGAATCTTATCAGTATTGAGCCGGATGACCAGGTAAGGGCCTATATCAATGTTAAATCACTGAAGGACGAGGAATATATCAACAATAATTATATTATTCTGTGTACTAAAAAGGGAACCATCAAGAAAACTTCCCTCGAAGCCTATTCAAGACCACGTCAAAACGGTGTTAATGCAATAACCATCAGGGAGAACGATCAGTTACTGGAGGCCAAATTAACCAATGGAGAAAATGAAATTATGCTGGCCGTTAAGTCAGGGAAATCAATCCGGTTCCATGAAAGCCATGCAAGGGCCATTGGTCGTACGGCATCAGGAGTAAGAGGAATAACCCTGGGTAGTGAAAAAGATGAATTAGTTGGCATGGTTTGTGTTGCTAATGAAGAGGATAATATCCTGGTTGTTTCAGAACATGGATACGGAAAAAGATCCAGAATTGAAGATTACCGTGTTACCAACAGGGGCGGAAAAGGTGTTAAAACCATCAATGTCACGGAAAAAACAGGTGCTCTGGTTTCTATAAAAAATGTTACAGACGGTGATGACCTGATGATAATAACTGAAGCAGGTGTAACTATCAGGCTTCCGGTAGGGGAGATTAGGATGACCGGCAGAGCAGCACAGGGAGTCAAATTAATCAACCTCAGGGAGGATGACAGTATTGCATCCGTTGCAAGGGTTGAATTAACAGAAATAGAGGATGTTATTTCTGACATAGAGTTAGAGTTAGATTCAGAATCAGATCAGACAGAAGAAAATAAAATTGAAGAAGATAATCTCAATTAATTATTAATAAAAATTAAAAATCAAAAATTGTCCGTAATGAAAAAGATTTTTTTAGTAGTTATCCTACTCTCCGCAAGCAGTTTTCTGTTTGCTCAAAAAGGAAAAGTTAGCAGTGCTTCGTCATATAAGGAAAGCGGTAAGTTAGACAAAGCATGGGAAGCAATTCAAGAAGCTACCAATCCGGCCAACCCAAAAGCAGAGAAAACAATTAACTGGACTGAAACCTGGGAAGTTAGGGGAGAAATTTGTGAAGCTATTTTCAAGTCTACAGACGAGAATTACAAAAAACTAGTGGAAAACCCACTTGAGGAAGCCTATAAATCATTTATTAAAGCAACTGAATTGGATCCTAAAGGTGGATCTCCAGGCTTGAAAATTAAATTATTGGGCAGCTTCATTCCAACACTTTCCAGCGCTGCAATCGATGCATTTCAGGCAAATCAATTTGAAAAATCGAGTGATTATTTTGAGAAGATTTTAAATCTGGAGGCAACACCGCTATTCAAAACTGATAATACGCTGGATACAGCAATCATGTACAATGCAGGTCTTGCTGCCATAAATGGTAAACAACTCGACAAGGCAATCAAATATTTTTCACTTACTGCAAAATATGGTTATAACCCAGGATCTTCATATTCGCAAATAGTCAGTGCTTATCAGCAAAAAGGTGATACAGCAACATCTGTTAAGATTATGAAAGAGGCTTACGAAAAATATCCTGAAGATCAAAGCATTCTGGTACAATTAATTAACTATTATATTACCTCTGGTAAATCAGAAGATGCACTTATTTACCTGGATAAAGCCATTGCTAAAGAAAAAGATAATCCGTCATTTTACCTCGCAAAGGGTATAGCTCTTGATAAAATGGGTAGGCAGGATGACGCCATTAAAGAATATGAACAATCCATTAAAGTTAAGTCTGATTATGCCGACGCATATTACAATATTGGTGTAATATTTTTTAATCGAGGTGTCAAACAGTTTGATGTTGCAAATGCTGTTCCAACCAATGAACAGGCAAAATTTGAAGCCGAAAAGAAAAAATCTG
>CAZDLO010000061.1:3685-20168 GCA_964506325.1 uncultured Tangfeifania sp. | reverse complement strand
CTCTGTTCTACTCCGTGTGTCTCTGTGACAGTTCTTTTTGTCACACAGAGTAACATAGGGGAAAGATAAGACATGAGACATGAGTGGAGGCAACATTTCTGCACTCGCCCGCTCGCCCACTCTTCCCGTCCTTAGCTTGTATCCTCAAAAAGTCATACGCTCGGACCGTTTGCAATTTTTTCAGCCATGAAGAAAGGAAAACATTAAGTTTGCAACAGTGAATACGAACAGAGCAACTATCGGGAAAAATATACAGAAATGGAAGAAATCAACTGGGGTATCATCGGCTGCGGCAATGTAACCGAATTGAAAAGCGGTCCGGCATTCAATAAAGTGGAACATTCAAGGCTGGTAGCCGTGATGCGCAGGGATAGCGGGAAAGCAGCTGACTATGCTGAAAGGCACGGAGTGGGAAAATGGTATTCCGATGCTTTTCAGCTGATCAACGACCCCTCAGTGAATGCTGTTTATGTGGCAACTCCGCCTGACACACACGCTCTTTACGCCATCGCAGCCATGAAGGCCGGAAAACCTGTTTATGTTGAAAAGCCAATGGCACGGGATTATGCGGAATGCCTGGAAATGATCCGTGTCTCGGAAGAGACGGGAATGCCTCTTTTCGTTGCCTATTACCGCAGGACTTTGCCTGTATTCCTGAAGGTAAAAGAGTTGCTGGAGGAGGGTGTTCTGGGCAAACCGCTTACAGTCAGCATTTGTCTTCACAAATCCACCGGACAGAAAGACCAGTTTCCCGACAAGCAGTCCTGGCATGTCAATCCCGCCATCAGCGGGGGCGGCTATTTTTATGACCTGGCATCACACCAGTTCGATTTTCTCGACTTTTTGTTCGGTCCGGTATCGGAAGTCCATGGCGTAGCCCGTAACCTGGCAGGATATTACCCGGCAGAAGATACTGTCTCTGCCAGCTTCACTTTTGAATCAGGCGTGGCCGGCAGTGGCAGCTGGTGTTTTGCAGGAGAGAAGGAATCAGATGAAGATTCAATTGAGATAACAGGAACGAAGGGCAAATTGTCCTTTTCCTGTTTCCAGCATGGCGGACTGAAACTGACTCTTGCTGACAGGACTGAAAATCTTAGCTTCATCAACCCTGAAAATATATCCCACTATTTAATACAACAGGTGGTAACGACGCTACGAGGGGAAGGAACTTGTTCAAGCACAGGCCATTCTGCCGCACGAACGAACCGCGTACTGGAAGAGGTTACGAAAAATTACTACCACAGGGACACACCTTCAACAGCGAAATAATCCTGCCCCTGACCTGCAGCATTCCTGGCAAATCCCGGAGAATAATAATCAGTCCGAGGCTTGCAGCAATGCCTTTAAGATTCCATGCATGGATGATCCAACCTGCATCATTCCATCCCCAAAAGATATTTTTCCATGGTATTTAAGCCATTGAGCCGAAAATAATTGAAATCATTTGTAGTTTTAGGGGAAAATCAACTGATACAAACAGGAGCGCAAGTCACCCGGAAATCATCCAAGACCCGGCAGTGATTCAAACCTGGAGCAAAATTGCAGATCAAGCCTTCAACTAACAACAACTGTAAAAATGAAAATCCGGACAATTATTTTAATCGTCGTACTTGTTACGGCAGGAATGATCGTATCCCTGGAACAAAATGCCCTGGCGCTGCCATTTAATAACAAAAAATGTGAAACCGGTGTTTCAGCCGGCATGCCAGCTTCCCTGCAAAAAATCAGGGACATCATCATTTACAAAGACTCTTTGTACTATTCCGCATTTCCCTCTGTGGTAAAACGTCCGGACGGGGAGGTTCTTGTTGCTTTCCGCAGGGCTCCCAACAGGACCTTTTTCGGCAACGAAGGCATTTCGCATACCGATCCCAACAGTTACCTGGTGATGGTACATTCGCGCGACGGTGAGAACTGGACCAAAGAGCCGGAACTTATTTTTGCACATCCTTTCGGGGGCTCCCAGGATCCGTGCCTGCTACAGCTCAGGGATGGAACCATCCTTTGCTCGAGTTATACGTGGGGACTGATCCGTTCAGATGCGGACACCGTCCTCCGAAAAAATATCACAATGCACAAAGGGGGGAAAAGCCATTTGCCAACATTCACCTTTTTGGGCGGATACCTGGTTTTTTCCAAAGACGGGGGCAGAACCTGGACCGGGCCTGTTTACCCGCCCGCAGTACCCGGGGATATCCAGGTCAATGTCTGGGGGAAGCCACTTCCGGCTTACAACAGGGGGGCATTGTGCGAAGGAAAAAACGGGAAGATCTACTGGGCTGTTGCCACGCAGGATGCCAGATCACCTGCCAAGACCTCGGTTCATCTGCTCTATTCCGACAGCAAGGGAGCAGACTGGCAATATGCCTCACCGGTGGCGGTGGACCAAAAAATATCCTTCAATGAAACCTCGCTCTATGAAACACCCAAAGGAGACCTTGTTGCATTCCTCCGAACTGAAACAATGCCCGACAAGTCGGCCTGCATTGCCCGCTCGACCGATGGAGGGAAATCGTTCAGCTGGCAGAGCCTGGGCTTTTACGGATTGCCCCTGCACGCGTTAAAACTGCCCGACAACAGGGTATTGCTCACCTACGGATACCGCCAGAAGCCATACGGCATCAGGGCCAGGATCCTCAACCCGGAATGCACGGACTTTGCCACTGCACCGGAATTTATCGTGCGCGACGATGGTGGCAATGGCGACCTGGGCTACTGCTGGTCTGTCATGCTGGACAATTCGCGGATCCTGGTTGCATATTATTTCAACGACGACAACAAGCTGCGATACATCGCCGGGACCATCCTGCAGCTGAACAAGTAACCAGGTCCGTTCATCCCCGGGAAATCCGGTGCAAACAAAATCAATAAGGGATTAAAAGAAAAACCAATGCACATTTCCAAAGCAGTTTCTATTATTGCCGTATGCATGCTCGTTGTGCAGTGCAGGACGAGCCAATCCACCGTAGATGAAAACAAGCCTTTCCGGGAAGTGGAACAATTCAACGAAGCCGTGCATTTCAGGGCAGTGTACGATGAAGCCGAAATGAAATATGAATTCAAAGGTTCTACAGCGGATGATTTCAGAAAGTGGCAGAATGCATTCCGGCCTGAACTGAAGAAATTGCTGGGAATAGACCTGATCGAATCAGAATTAAAAAACTACAAGCCCAAATCCCGGCTCGTCTCCACCGAGGACCTGGGATTTGCCCAGCGGGAGCACTGGGTAATCTGGACTGAACCCACCGTTCCGCTGCCCTTTATCCTGATGCGCCCCAAAGGTGCCGGGATGAACCGCGGACTTGTGATAACACCGCACGGGCATTCCAAGAATACCGAGTTGTACGCCGGAATTTACCATGACGAAAAAGAACGTGAAAGCGGTGAAGCCGGCGAACGCAATGTGGCCATACAGGCGGTAAAAGAAGGCTATTTTGCCATTGCCCCTACCACCAGGGGCTTTGGCGCAACCAGGTCGGACGAAGACCTGAAGAATGATGCGGCCTATTCCTGCAGGTCATTGTTGCTACAGGACATACTGGTGGGCCGCACCCCGATTGGCGACCGTGTCTGGGATATGTCCAGGCTGATCGACTGGGCCCTGAAGAATTTGCCTGTTGATCCCGCAAAAATTGTGATGACCGGCAATTCAGGTGGAGGGACAGTGACTTTGTTTGCCGCTGCCATTGATACGCGCATCGCCGTAGCCGTCCCATCCTCCTATTTCTGCACCTTTACCGGAAGTATCGGTGCCATGCGCCATTGCGAATGCAATTACGTTCCGCGTATCATGGAGCTGGGAGAGATGGCTGATGTTGCCGGATTGATCGCTCCCAGGCCTTTCTGTGCCGTACAGGGGAAGAAGGATAACATTTTCCCGATAGAAGAGTCAAGGAAGGCGTTTGCCCACCTGACACAAATATATGCTGCCTCAGGATACGGCAGCAACTGCGAGCTTTACGAGGGAGCAGAAGGTCACCGCTACTACAAGGCCGGGGTGTGGCCATTTGTCAAAAAACATCTTAATCCGTGAATGAAAAATCCTAAAACTTATCACCCAAACCAACTATGAAGCCACTTAACCGTTTTTACCGCAGGGTGCATGGCGTTTTCTTCCCGTTCGCGCTTCTGCTTGTTATAGCATCTCACTGGCAGACAGTGCTGGCAGGAAGCCGGCAGGATCAGACGCTGTTTAAGAAGGCAATTCCGGTTTGGGCGGAGGGCCGCTCCAAGGAGATGAACCTTACCCTGGGTTTTCGTGGGGTTTTCCGGGCTGCACCCAACCAGGAACTGAAGCTAAGGATTACTGCTTCGACCCTGTACCGGCTCTCCCTCAACGGCAAATTTGCGGGCTATGGTCCGGCGCGGGCAGCAGGCGGTTACTTCCGGGTAGATGAATATGATCTGGGCAAACTGGTTCAGAAGGGAGAAAATATCCTGGCAGTGGAAGTTGCAGGATACAATGTAAACACCTATTACACCATGGATCAGCCCTCTTTCCTGCAAGCCGAATTGTTGTCCGGCGACCAGGTTGTGCTAGCCACAGGCACGGAAAATGATTTCAGCGCCTTCCAGATCCGGGAGCGTCTTCAGAAAGTTGAACGTTACAGCTTTCAGCGTCCATTTACCGAATATTACAGGCTGAAGGCGAATTCTGATCAATGGAAAACAGCAGGGGAGCCACCTGCAGGCAGGGTGACACTGGTAAGCCATCCTGCCTTAAAACTGCTTCCCAGGAACCTTTTAATGCCTGATTTTAAAGTTGTTCATCCCGTTGTCCTAAACTCAAGGGGAACCATACAGTACAGCAAACCCGGCAAATACAAAAAAGACCGCTCCCTGACCAGGATCAGCGAAAAATTCAAGGGATACCCCGAAAACGAACTGGAGGTACTGCCCTCCCAGCTTATCCAGGAAATATCCAATGCAACCCGGGATACGGTAGCGGGAAAATACCAGGGAGACCCGCTAACACTGGCTGCCAATGAATTTGCCATCCTTGATTTCGGGATCAACCTGACCGGTTTTATCGGAAGTACTTTCAGCTGCGCAACTCCATCCAAAGTGGTCTTTTATTTTGATGAAATGCTGACAGCCGGTGATGTGAACACCAAAGTCAGGATGTCGGATATCAACAACCAGGTGGTATATGAACTGGAGCCGGGCAATTATTCGGTCGAATCCTTTGAGCCGTACACCTTTAAATACCTGAAAGTAATGGTCTTGAAAGGGGAATGCCGGTTTGAGGGTGTCACGATGAGGGAATACGCCGGACCGGAAAATCCCCGGGCCACTTTTGCCGGCAGCAACCACAAACTGAATGAAATTTTCAGGGCAGCCAGGCAGTCTTTCCGGCAAAATGCCGTAGACATCCTCACGGATTGTCCTTCACGCGAACGTGCCGGATGGCTTTGCGACAGTTACTTCTCGGCCATCATGGAAAAAGATTTCACCGGAAAATCAGCCGTTGCCCACAACTTCTATGAAAATTACGCGCTGGCAGAGAAATTTGATTTCCTGCCCGAAGGAATGATTCCCATGTGTTACCCGGCAGACCACAACGATGGGGTATTCATTCCCAACTGGTCGCTGTGGTTCATTCTGCAGATCGATGATTATATCCGGAGAGGCGGAGACCCTCTTCTGGCAGAAAGGCTTAAACCCAGGATTGAGAACCTCCTTGGGTATTTCAAACGGTTCGAGAATGAAGACGGGCTGCTGGAGAAACTGGACAGCTGGATATTCGTGGAGTGGTCCAGGGCCAATGATTTTGTCAGGGACGTAAATTATCCCACCAACATGCTCTACTGCGATGCCCTGGAAAAGGCTGGCAAACTTTACAACAATGAACAATGGAAGCAAAAAGCCGTACATATCCGGCAATCCATTCTGAAACAATCATTTAACGGCAATTTTTTCATAGACAACGCCGTCAGGGACAAGAAAGGAAAGCTACAGCCCACGCAGAACACGACTGAAGTCTGTCAATATTACGCTTTCTTTTTCAACATGGCCACACCCATTTCACATCCTGAATTGTGGAAGAAACTGACCACTGAATTTGGTCCGTTGCGCGATGATAAAACCACTTATCCAATGGTCTTCCGTGCCAACGCCTTCCCAGGAAATTACCTCCGGATGGATATACTCTCCAGGTATGGCCGTCAATCCCAGGTACTGAAAGAGATCCAGGATTATTTCTACGGGATGGCCCGGCTTACCGGGACACTGTGGGAAAATATGGATTCACATGCAAGCTGCAACCATGGCTTTGCCTCCTATCTCGGACATGTTTTGTACCGTGACATTCTTGGCATCAGCCGGGTCGATTACCTGAAAAAAGAAATCGTAATCCAATTCACAGACATTGAACTGGCTGAATGCAGGGGGAGCATCCCATTGGGCGATGGCACTTTTGACCTGGAATGGAAGCGCTCCGGCAACCAGATCAGGTACAGGGTAAAGAATGACTCAGGTTATGTCCTGAGGGTCGTCAACCTGGGCTCCTCAGTGCCGGTCCAACTTTAGTCACAACACGACAATACTAACTACCGGAATACATACACCATGAGAAAAATGTCCGAAATTAAAATGAAGTGCTCTGTCCTGTGTTTGATGGGTTCTCTTTTTGTACTGACCAGCAGTTTTATACCGGCGAAAGAACCGGCAGGAAAGGGTGACCCAATCAGTTTGGCGAACAGGCGTGAAATATTTGCCGACTATTACCTGATCGACAAACTTTCAGGAGTTCAAATCGTTATGCATTCCCCGCGGGATGAAGGAGCCGTTTTGTTCTTTGACAAAGCCTGGGAAGGAGTTTTCAGCGGGTATACCACCATCATCCAGGACGGAAACCGCTACAGGGCCTATTACAGGGGTTTGCCCACTGCAGGCAAGGATGGCACCGATACCGAAACCACCTGCATGGCGGAATCCGGCGACGGGATTCACTGGACCAGGCCGGATATTGGCATTTATACGGTAAACGGAACACTAAAAAACAATGTGGTCCTGTCCGGCGAGGCTCCCGCCAGCCATAACTTCAGTCCGTTCCTGGACAAGAATCCAAATGCCCTTCCTGAGCAGCGATACAAAGCCGTCGGGGGTGAAGGGAATACCGGGTTGATGGCTTATGTCTCACCCGATGGCCTCCGCTGGAAAAAACTGGTGAAAGAGGCGATTTTGTCAAAAGCCCCGTTTGATTCCCAGAATGTTGCTTTCTGGTCGGAAAGTGAGCAATGCTACCTTTGTTATTTCCGCACGTGGGCCGGAGGAGGTTACAATGGATTCCGCACGGTAAGCAGGGCAACTTCCGCCGATTTTATCCATTGGTCAGACAATGTGACAATGACTTTCGGCGACACACCGATGGAACATCTTTACACCCAGCAAACCAGTCCGTACTTCCGTGCACCGCACATTTATGTAGCCATCGGCGGACGGTTCATGCCCGGCAGGCAAATACTTACAGAGCAGCAGGCCAGGGAACTTAATGTGAATCCGGGGTATTTCAAAGATTGTTCAGATGCCTTCTTCATGACCAGCAGAGGTTCCAATGTTTATGACCGGACCTTTATGGAGGCATTCATACGGCCGGGAATAGGTCCGAAGAATTGGGTCTCCCGCTCCAATTACCCGGCCCTGAACGTGGTACAAACCAGTCCGGCGGAGATGTCACTCTATGTCAACCAGGATTATGCCCAACCCACAGCCCACCTGCACCGTTACTCCTTGCGGCTGGATGGCTTTACCTCCTTGTCGGCACCCTACAAGGGAGGGGAAATCCTTACCAAACCATTTACCTTTTCAGGAGGAGAACTGGAAATCAACTACTCCACATCTGCAGCAGGCGAGATCCGCTTCGAACTCCAGGACGAAGCAGGAGCACCTATTCCCGGTTATACGCTCGAGGATTCGCAGGTGGTCATCGGCAACGAAATTTCGCGTGTTGTTTCCTGGAAAGAGAACAAAGATTTGAGCAAACTGGCTTCCAGAACTGTTCGTTTGAGGATTGTCATGAAAGATGCCGATCTCTATTCAATAAGGTTCAGGTAAGGGTGACCTGTCCAGTAAATTAGAATCATTCTAAATAATATAAAAAAGAACAACCCTTTGAAACCGCAGAAATTGAAAAAGAATATTCCCGTTAGATTATTATCATTAAAAACCTAAATTTAACCTCTCTAAAGCATCCATTTATGCAGTATTTTCTTGGCATTGAAATCGGAGGAACAAAATTTCAGGCTGTGATAGGCAATTCAAAGGCCTTGATCATCGACCGGTATCGTGCCAGCGTAGACAGGAATCTTGGGGGTGCCGGCATCAGGGAAGAAATCAAAAAAGCGGTTGCTCATTTTAAAAAATACAAGCCGGCAGCCATTGGCGTAGGATTTGGAGGGCCTGTTGACTTCGAAAAAGGAAAAACCTGCACCTCCCATCAAATAGCAGGATGGAACGATTTCCCGCTCGCCTCCTGGCTTGGAAAGTTATCGGGACTACCTGTACAGGTTGACAATGATGCCAATACTGCGGCACTGGCGGAGGCCCTGAAAAGCAGCAATAAAAAAGCAGGGCGCATTTTCTATGTCACCCTTGGCAGTGGCATGGGAGGAGGCATGGTACTGGACGGACAAATCTACCACGGTGAGAAACCCGGGGAAGCAGAAATAGGGATGATGCCGTTCGACCGCACTGCCCAGACCATGGAATCCCAGTGCTGCGGGTGGAGTGTAGACAGTAAAATTCGGGAATATGCCAGGTTGAATCCCTTGAGTGCCTTGTCGGATCTGACAAAGGGAATGAACGGCGGGGAGTCAAAATACCTGGTGGCAGCGATGGAGAAAGGAGACCGGGGGGCCCTGCAGATCCTGGAGGAAACCGCCGGAAACATAGCTTTCGCCCTCTCTTATGTCGTACTGTTGTTCCACCCTAAACTCATCATCATAGGCGGAGGATTATCCCTGATAGGAGAACCTTTGTTTACACGAATCAATAAAACATTGCCCAAATACGTGGTAAAATCATTCCATCCTGTACCGGAAGTAAAGATAGCCGAACATGGGGAAGATGTTGTCTGCACCGGAGCACTGCTCCTGGCCCGGCAGGCATTAAAAAACAAAATTAAAAACTGAAAGGATAAAGATGGAAAACTGGATGAAAACTTATGTGGCAGACCTGCACAAATCCCTGGATAAACTGCCGTTTGATAAAATTGACGACATCATCAAAGTGCTGATCAAAGCAAATAAGGAGAACAGGCAAATTTTCGTTTTTGGCAACGGAGGCAGTGCCGCCACCTCCTCCCATTTCGTTACCGACCTTGGCAAGGGTGCATCCGACAAGCTGCCCAACCGGTTCCGCTGCCTCTCCCTCAACGATAACAGCGCCTGGATAACTGCCATCGGAAACGACTATTCCTATGACGACGTCTACCTCGGCCAGTTGAAGAATTTTGCACAACCCGGAGATGTGGTTATTACCATGAGCGTGAGCGGCAGCTCTCCCAACCTGGTCAAGGCTTTCGAATGGGCGGCCGCCAACGGGATGGAAACAATTGCCCTGATCGGGGGTAAGAGAGGAAAACTGGCAGACATCGCCCGGCACGTTGCCGTGGTTGATTCACTCCACTACGGGATTGTCGAGGATGCCCACATGGTGATCTCCCACCTGGTCTGCTACGCCTTCATGGAACATCCTGAAATAACCACCTGACAGGGGCTCCGTCCTGGCACCAACAAATAACTGACAAACAAATACTTAAACTATACAATGATGAAAAAAATGACCGCAGTTGTTGCGCTGATGGCAGTTTTTACCCTGGCCATCTGCCTGATTATCCTGGGAGCGATTTCCAGCGAACTGACAAAAGCCCTTAATATCGACAACGGACAGTTTGGGACCCTGATCATGGCCCTGTTCCTGACCAGTTGCATCGTGCAGTTCTTTATTGGTCCGCTGGTAGACAAGGTGGGTTATAAGCCGGTTGCCATTCTCGGATTCACTGTGACCAGCCTGAGCATGTTCATGCTTGCCTATGCTCCGGGTTTTGGCTTTGCACTCTTCGCCTGCATCCTTTTGGGCATCGGAGCCATGTCGGTGAATACGGTCGGGAATACCCTTATTCCTGTAGTTCTTTTTGAAGGAAAGGATCCTGCCCGCGCAAGCAATTTCGGGAACGGGTTCTTCGGGATTGGTTATATGCTGACGCCCCTGCTGGTGGTCTTCATCAATGACGGATTACACCTGACCTACACGGCGGCACTCAACGCGATAGGCATCCTCTCCCTTGTTTTCCTTTTGTTCGTATTTAAAACAACTTTCCCGAATGTATCCCCAGGTTTTAAGTTCTCTATGGCCTTCAAGGTAGTATTGAAACCCGCCGTCATTGTTGCTGCTTTTGCACAATTCTGTTACACCTCCCTGGATGCCTCCATGGGAACCTGGATCAAAAAACTGATGGAGGAACTATACCTGGGCGCTTCGGTCGACAATTCAGCAATAAAGGCCGGTCTTGTCCTGAGTCTTTTTGGTGTGGCCATGATGGCAGGAAGGTTTCTCTCCTCTGCCATCAAAAATCTTACTGCCATGGGTTCAAAACTGCTTATTTTAGCCTCTTCCCTTTCCGTTGTGGCAATTGTCATGATGATTACGGCACGGAGCCCATTCGGTGGAATCATGGCGGTGGTGCTTGCCGGACTGGCCTTTGGACCTATCTTCCCCACAATTCTGGGTCTCACCTTCGCCAAATTTGACAAGAGCCTGTATGGCAGCATCTTCGGCGTAGTCTTTGCCTTTGGGTTGCTGGGAGGCACCTTTGTTCCCAAGTTTATCGGGGACCTCAGTGTGGGTTCAACAGTACAGCAGAGTTTGCCGATAGCCGCCGTTATTGCCGGAATTCTCCTGGTAATTTCACTGTTTATCGGCAGGGTCGGAAAACCAAAAGAGTTGTAATCTGAATCCAGTAACTCCTCCTTCAGGGAGTCAACTTTACTTCCCGGCAGGTTTCACGTTGTCCGGACATAATTTGGCTGACTTGTATTTCTCGATCCGGGCATCGCATTCTTTTCGCAGCCCGGCAAGAACTGTTGTATAGTCGGGGTTGCCGGCAAGGTTCACCCTTTCTGCAGGATCAGACTTGAGGTTGTACAGCTCCTCCGGGGCAGCTATAAACCTGTACCTGAAATATTTCCATTCGTTGGTACGGATCCCTTCACTGGAAGGAATCTGTGGAAAATCCCATAGATGCTCGAACAGGATGGCTTCCCGGGGCACAACCGGCCGACTGCCCCTAAGGTAGGGAACCAGGCTGACACCCTGGTAGGGTTTGGGCGCCCCGACTCCTGCCAGGTCGAGGATGGTACCGGCGATATCTATGTTGAGCACCATATCTGTCACATCGCGGTGCACTTTTGCACGGGGATCAAAAATTACCATGGGAACCCTCAGCGAGAGATCATACATCAGCCATTTGTCTGCCAGTTGACGCTCCCCGAGGAAGTAGCCATTGTCGCCCATGAAAATCAGGACTGTATTTTTTGCCAGGCCCTTTTTTTTCAGCTCTTTTCTTATTTCGCCGATTTCGTCATCTATTTCGCTGATCATCCTGTAATACCCTTTGACACTGCGCTGGTATTTTTCAGGGGTGTCAAACCGCCATTGCCATCGTGTACGGTTAAAACCATCCCTGACCTCCCGGGGAAGGGCGAAAAAAAACTGATCATCCGCCATTTCCGGTGGGGGAATTGTCGCCTGTGCATACCTGGTATTGGATTTCTCCTGCCAGAAATACTGATCTGGAGCATTGTCGTGGGCGTGCGGTGCGCTGAAGCTGAGAGAGAGGCAGAAAGGCCTGTCGGAGGGGGCATTGCGAATGAAATCCTGGGCCTTGTGACCGGTGAACCTTGTCAGGTGAACCGTATCCTCCCCTATCATTTTGTAAAAATATCCCCTGCGGTCGTTGTATCTTGTCTCGCGGTCGTAGATCTCTGCCCGGTCGAATAAACTCTCAGGATCACCGTATTCCACCCCCAGTTTTCCGTAAAAACCGGTGTAATAACCATTTTGCCTGAGAACTACCGGGTAGGAGATATCCATGTAGGTTTTTTGCAAAAATCCCTGCTGAAAAGTATACCCGTGTGTTCGTTCATACAAACCGGTGAGGATGGAAGCGCGGCTGGCAGCACAGATGGGCGTTGTTACAAATGCATTGCCAAAATAGACTCCTTCCCTGGCAAGCCGGTCCATCTGGGGTGTCTGAATGATGGTATTCCCGGCATACCCAAGTGCCCCTGCCCTGTGATCATCGGTGAGGATGAAAATGATGTTTGGGGATTTAGGTTTCCCCTGGCCGGAAGAATCATAACCTTGAAATGTCGCCATGGCGCCCAATGCAAGGCCCCCAAAAACAGTTAATCTCATCTTCACCATGTTTGCAATTCAACAAAAAAAGGAGAACTACAAGACCAGGGTCCGTCAGTTCTCCTTCCTGAAAGATTGTTCCTGTTAGTTTTCTATTGCGTCGACGCCAAAGGTAAAACCATTGTTGATACGGTCGATCAGTTCAGGCAAAATATCCTGGTATTCGCCGACGATACCGAAATCGGCAAAATGAAAGACCGAGGCTTTCGGATTGTGGTCGATGGCAATAATTTTCTCAGCCTCCTTCATCCCGGCAATGTGCTGGATGGCTCCCGAAATTCCTACTGCAATGTATACCTTCGGACGGACGGTTTTGCCGGTCTGTCCGATCTGGCGGGCATATTCGGAATGGCCCTCATCCACCACGACACGACTGCAGGCCCATTCGGCCTTCACACCCTTCTCCTTAAGGGCGGTTGCCATTTTCCGGATCAATTCCAATCCGTCGCCGGTGGTTCCTCGGCCGCCTGAAACGATGATGTCCGCTTCGAAAAGTGATGAAAGGCCGCCTTCCCCGCGTACAGTCTTCAGGATTTCAACGATGAACTCCTTCTCTGTCAGGGTTGGCTTGAATGTTGACAGGATACCTGTCCGGCCTTCTGTCCTGGGCGGAACTTCAAAAGTGCCTGCCCTGGCGGTGGATATCTGTGGATAGACAAAGCCGAGAATTGTGGCAAGCTTACTTTCCCCGTAGGTTGGACGGCGTGAAAAGAGGATGGGTTTATTGATAACCTTTTCTTTCCGGTTCACATATTCGCCCATTTCGAGTCCTGTACAATCGGCGGTTACTCCGCTTCCGGTTTTTACACCGATCCTGGGTGCCAATTCGCGCCCAGAGGTGGTCGCCGCAAAAAGTGCTATCTCCGGGTTGCGTTCTTTGATAACCTGCGCGAAAATGGCAGAAAAAGGAAGTACCAGGTACTCTTCCAGCCTGTCATCCTCCACTACTATAACCTCATCAGAACCATGTTCAAAGAGGGTTTTGGCCTGGTCCTTTACATTTTTACCGATCAGGAGCGTCAATATTTTCGTGTCATTCCCCAGCTGATCAGCCAGTTTACGTGCAGGAGTAAGTAATTCGATGGAAGGGCGTGCAATCTTTCCATTGGCAATTTCGGCCCAGGTAATGATCCCCTTGGCCCCGTTCCTGTTGTCATAATAGGGAAAATCGGGTGCTTCCGATACTTTTTTCTCTCCGCTCTCCTTCTTCTCAAGGACATTGCCGCCCTTGTGAAAATTGGAGATCAGGCTGTCGACCAATTCTGCGTCGCTGTGTCCTTCCGACATGGTGATGGGGGCCCTTTCACTCACAATATTCACCACATTGGCGACGATGGTGGGAGAACCGCTCAGTCCGATTTTTTCAGTACCCAGTCCGATATCGTCGATGCCGAAAACCGTGATTTTTGAATTCCTTGCTTTGATAGCCCCCGTCAGGGATGGTTTGCGCGGTGGAATTCCGGTGGGCGTTAAGGAAATGGTGCAGGGCATGGGCAATTTCATCATCTGGTATCCACCTTCAATGATACGCCTGGCAATGACGTTACCCTCGCCATCGGCTTTAACGGTCTCGACAAACGTAGCCTGTGGAATGCCAATGTTTTCAGCCACCTGTGACGGTACGTGGGCCGTATCGCCATCGCTGGTCTGGCGACCTGCCAGGATGATAAAAGGCTCCTTCGAGTCTTTGGTGAAACCCAGGTGCTTCAGCATGGTGGAGATGGCCAGTCCGGTGGCATAAGTGTCACTGCCACCCAGTTTGCGGTCGGATAATAGATATGCCTCGTCATAGCCCATCGAAATGGCAGTTCGCAGCGCCACTTCAAAAGACTGGGGACCCATAGAGCAGGCGATCAGCCGTGCATCCGGATATTGTTTTTTGAGTTGTAAGCCTGCCTCCAGGCCAAACTGGCAGTCGATGTTGATAATCGACTTCGCCTTCGTCCTGTCCATCAACCCATCCTCTCCCATTCTCATTTCAGTTGGGAGCGGGACTTGCTTTATTAAACTTATAATTGTCAGAGCCATTGATCTTTACTTTAAAATTACATATTCTGGAATTCCGGCCCGTTGCCGCCATTGGGAACCATC
Source organism: uncultured Tangfeifania sp. (assembly GCA_964506325.1). Taxonomy (GTDB): domain Bacteria; phylum Bacteroidota; class Bacteroidia; order Bacteroidales; family Prolixibacteraceae; genus CAINVV01. The sequence goes on along the minus strand of CAZDLO010000061.1, from coordinate 5,660 downwards.
CAGGTTATTCCGTCACCCGGGGTTTTGATATCGCAGGTTCTGCAATGCATGCAGTTCTCGGCATGAATCCGGATCTCCTGGTGTCCGTTTTTATCCGTATGAAGTTCATACACCTCTGAAGAGCAGAAATATTGCTCAGGAGCACCATACTGCCTGATGTTGACAGAGCTGAATGTTTCAGGATTGTTGATCTTGACGTGAACCACCTGTTGTTCATCGTGATGGACTCCCGAGAAATACACATTGGTAGCTTTGTCGAAAGTCAGAACCTTGTCAAATTCCAGTTTGCCTTTGAACCTTTCACGGAAGGGCTTCCCTTTGAACTCACTGAGTTTCTTTGTCGTGTCCCTGTCGGGGTGAGACTTGAGCCGGCCGAAGAATCCTGCGCCACCGGTAATCAATTGAGTCGCGAAATGAATGGCACCAATAACAAGTCCTTTGGAAAACCCTTGCCTGAAGTTACGCACCGGATACATATCCTTGTAAATCAGGCTTTCTTTAACGGCTGATTCATAACGGCTCAGAATACCTTCCGAAAAATCATTCAGAAAGAGCGCCTGGGCTGCCGTTTGTGCGGCAAGCATTCCGGATGCAATGCTCAGGTGTATTCCCTTGAGCGATGGCATAGCCACCAGTCCGGCGCTGTCGCCAACGATCATTGCATTATTTGTATAAAGCTTTGGAATTGAATAGTATCCTCCCTCAGGAAGTGTCTTGGCACCATATTCCACCAGTTTGCCTCCCTTGAGAAACTTCGAGACAAACGGGGTTATTTTCCAGGCCTGGAAGGCGTCATGGGTATCAAAGGTCGGGTCTTCGTATTCCAGGCCGACCACCAATCCGACGGCAACCTTGTTATCGTTGAGCCCGTAAATGAATCCACCCCCGAATTCCTTCATGTTCAAGGGATAACCCATGGTATGGTATACCTCACCGGGCTGGATGTTTCCTTCCGGAACGCTCCATATCTCCTTGCAGGCCAAGGAAAAAATCTGGCAGTTTTTGTCTTTGTCCAGCTCGTATTTTTGTATGAGCTGTTTGGCCAGTGGGCCCCTGGTTCCTTCCGCGAAAATGGTAAGTTTCGCTTCTATCCTGGTACCAGGCTGAAAGTTCTCCAACTGTTTTCCATGATGGTCGACCCCCGTATCGATGGTTTTGGCACCAACAACTTTCCCTGCCTTGTACAGTATTTCATTAACAGAGAAGCCGGTATAAATCTCCACCCCCTTTTCTTCCGCTTTTTTTGCCAGGTACCGGCAAATCTGGCCCAGGGAGGCTGTATAATTACCCTTGTTGCTCATGTAAGGAACATGAATCGGCAGTTTAATAGAGCCATTCTCAGTAAGCCAGACCGTAGAATCCTTTGTTACTTTGGCGTTGAAGGGAATTTCACTGAAATCCACGCCGGGTAGCAGGCTTTTAAAAACATCCGGCTTAATGACAGCACCCGACAAAATATGGCTTCCAATGGAACTTCCCTTTTCTATAAGCAGAATCCTGTATTCCAAGCCTTTCTGTTTCAACGTGTCTGCCAGATGGATAGCGGTTGAGAGGCCTGCAGGCCCGCCGCCGATAATCAATACATCCGTTTGAACGATATCAATGTTTGCCATACGATTTTATAATATTTCGGCCCAAAAATAACTAATTAAAACTGGAATCCGCCCTTAAGCAGTGAGAACGATAAAATGCCACTATTCTCGTTCCGCCGACCTCCTCCGGCCCCTCCAAAATGATAAGTACAGTGAGCGGATGATCATTTCGGCACAAATCTGAAGTCTCCCCCGTTCTAAAGATTCAGAGGGTACAACTCCTAACTCCTAACTCCTAACTCATAATTCATAACTCCGGCTCATGTCTCATCTCTCATGTCATATCTCTCTTTTTATCTCCGTGTGTCTCTGTGACAGTTCTTTTGGTTACACGGAGTAAAACGAACAAATCCTGCCCCCACTCCTAAACTCCTAACTCCTAA
>CAZDLO010000061.1:0-3585 GCA_964506325.1 uncultured Tangfeifania sp. | reverse complement strand
TACACGGAGTAAAACGAACAAATCCTGCCCCCACTCCTAAACTCCTAACTCCTAAACTCCTAACTCATAACTCCTAATTCATAACTCATAACTCCAGCTCATTTCTCATGTCTCATCTCTCATCGTGACAGGCTCCAACATTCAATCCCTGAAGACTCCCTGGTTATTTCAATTTGACAAGTTTCCCGGTTTTGCCGCTTTTTCGGGCCGCCTCAAGTATTTCCACCACGGTGCTGTTTATTTTCAGGGAAGCGAGGTCTGTATCGCTTACCACCACATCGCCTTTAATTGCCGCTGCAAACCAGGTAAACGGGTCGGTGTAGGGTATATCTGTTTTGGCAAATTTTTTGGTCTCTTCTTTGGATGCCTGGTTCATCCTGTACCTCATCGTTTCACGGTTGTCAATCAGTAAATAACCAGTTGTGCCGTAAATGTGCATGTCTTTCCGGTCGAACGGCCAGTTCCAGGATGCGTTGATAACTCCCTCCATATCCGGGTAGGACAAAATGATGGTGGCATCATCATCGACTTTTGGATAAACATCGGGCTTGTATTGTTTCAGCCTTGCAAAAACAGTCAAAGGCTTTTCACCTTTCCTGATCCAGGTGATCAGATCCGCCCCATAACAGCCGAAATCAATAACAGCTCCTCCTCCGTTCAGGACCGGATCAGTAAGCCAGGCCAAAAATTCGGTGTTGGTCCCGATCTCTTTCGGACCTTTGTGGCCGTCGTAAACGATTATCTTTCTCAACGCCCCGATATCACCCCGGTTGATCATCTCCAGTCCGGCATGATTGGACGGGTACCAGGAAGTTTCGAAATTGGTCAGCAGCATGATGCCGTACTTTTCTGCAAGCTTCGTCATCTCCCTGACATGCCTGGTACTTACTGCCAGCGGTTTTTCAACCATCACGTGGATTTTACGGGGAGCGCAGGACTGAACCACCCTGAGGTGGTCAAATATGGAGGTGAAGGTAATCACCCCCTCTGGTTTGGTCTGGTCCAGCATTTCATCCAGTGAATCGAAAATAATCTTTTTGTTGATCCCGTATTTTTCGGCATAGCGATCCGAGAGGGCATGGTCACTTTCGTAGATCCCAACAATCTCAATATCTGCCCGGTTGAGGTTTCTGAGCAGGGGGGTTACATGAGCATGAGACAATCCGGCGATAGCAATCCTGGCGGGTTTTTGTCCGGAAGCCGTGTTCAATAACCCGATTGTGCAAAAAACAAGTACAATTAATATTCTCATTTGGTAAAGTATTAGTAAAATTTAGTAGCTCTCAGATAATCAACACTTCTTCTATTCTCATGTCTCATATCTCATAATTCATAATTCATAATTCATATCTCATCACTGCCTTATCCTTATCCTCCCTGCCAGGGAATTGTCCAGCCGGATCAGCTGTGTTGCTGCCAGCCTGGCCACAAGGTGCGCCCCCTCTTTCGAAAGATGGGTATCATCTTTGCGCCCTTGCGGAAATTTACCGGTGGGAGGGGTCCATAAAAACATCTTTTTGGAATCTTCTTCACCCAGTGCAGTAACAGCACCTGCAGTGAGCAGTTCGAGGTCAACCAGCGGCACCTTCATCTCAGCCGCCAGTTGCCTCACAACAACCGGATACTCCTTGTGGGTATCCACCAGCAATCCATTTTCAAATTTCCTCCTGGCGATGGATGTAAACAGGATGGGTGTAGCACCATGTTCCCTCGTCTCCCTCACGAATCGAGCCAGGTTGCTGCGGTAGGCAGTGGTTGGTTCTGCATACCTTGTGGAATCCTGGATCTTCTCATCATTGTGTCCGAACTGGATAAAAACGTAATCACCCTTCTTCAGTGAATCCGTAACAGCTTTCCACCGGTTCTCGGCAATGAAGCTCTTTGAACTTCGTCCGTTTACCGCACAGTTGTTAACTGTTACACTACTGTCGGCAATTGCCCTGAAAGCCTGGCACCAGCCTGTTTCAGGAGCGACCTCAGGTTTCTTATCGGCCATAGTTGAATCTCCGATGGTAAATATTGTAAGGCATTTGGTGGAAGATGCCCCGGCAATTTTCTGCTGACAAAAGGACCTGCTGCCTGTGCCGGTCACTATCAGCAGGAGTGCCAGGCATGATTTTAAGTTCGGGTATATCATCTTGTATTTTTTTAGCCGGAAGGTTGTTGAAGATCCGGATGGTTTGGTAAAAATAAACCGAATTACCGTAATCCCTGCAAGGTGATTGCAGGCACCTCAAATTAGGGCAGAAAATCCGGGGACTCCGGCTGATGAAAGGATAAAAAAAACGGAAGGATTCTGATGTTCCATCCGCATTCCGGCAATTCTCCGGCAAAATACTATTACTCCTGACCATTGGAAAAATTTCAGAATTGGAATTTTCCCCGTTCGGGAGGACCGTCAATTCAGGTTGGATCCCTGTAACTATGCATCTTTTCAGACAGTAAGTCAAAGCCGGAATTCCCGGGTAGTAAAAATAGGATAGGAGTCATATTTTTGTTCCAATAGTAACAGGGCCGGGCAATGTTATTGTTTTTTAACCCTTGAAAATTTAAGCAATATTTTCAAAAAATATTTGAATGTTAAAAAATGTTATTAACTTTGAGATAGTAAAGCTAACTGACAATTTTCATTTTTTTAAAGTCCTGGATCCTTTGTTCCCTGTTATTTATTATTTGTGCAGGGGAGGGGTTTTTAAGGTATTTCGTGCAGGCAGGTTGCGGGGATAATTGCAACTTGCCGGCTTTTGTTTTCCGGGATCCCGGGTTTCTTTAGCGGGGCATGCTGGTCGCCGACTGATGAAAATGCAAGATATTATTGTGAGAAATAAAAAAAGTACTAACTAAACCTTAAAATGAAATATGGTGAAATTCTAGGGAATTATTAATACTCACTAATCTGTAACTATGTATGTTACAAAAAAAAGGGCAATATGTCGCCACAACAAATTGTTCTCCAACAATCAAGTTTTTTAATATTAATTATTCAAACATTTGCAAAAGGATGAAAAAAAAATGGACTAACCTTAATGGGTATTCGTTTTATGATTCTGCTAAAGCTTTAAGGATCATAAAATTAACCCTTTTCCTATTGCTGGGAATTTTGTCCCAGAATATGGCGGTCGCCAGTGACGCGAGTACCAATGTCGCAACACAACAGGCAACAAAGAAAATAACTGGAAAAGTGATTGATGCCACCGGAGCCGGACTCCCTGGTGTTTCGGTCGTTGTTAAGGGCACTACGATTGGTGTAATATCTGATATGGATGGAAATTACTCCTTATCGATACCTTCGGATGCCAAAACCCTGGTATTTACTTTTGTCGGAATGAATCCGCAAGAGATTGCCATCGATTCAAAAACGAAATACAATGTTACCCTCCAGGAATCAACCACAAGTATTGGTGAAGTCGTCGCCGTTGGTTATGGTACCATGAAAAAGAGTGACGTTACCGGTTCCGTTGCCAGTGTAACACCGGAAAAACTGGTTAACAGGCCAGTTACAAACGTTGGACAGGCACTGCAGAACAAAATCGCAGGTGTTCAGGTAATCAGGCAATCTGCCGGTGATCCGGGCGGAAGGCCTCA
>CAZDLO010000060.1:0-20177 GCA_964506325.1 uncultured Tangfeifania sp. | reverse complement strand
AGATTTCACCTTCAGCGATTGCTTCAACAGGACACTCATCGATGCAGGTACCACAAGCGATACATGCGTCATTAATTTTATAAGCCATAACTTAATTTATTGGTTTAACTGAAATTTGATTTCAATATTGTCAGTGCAAAAGTAAAAAGCTTTGTGTGAAATAAAAATTATACGCTGAAATTTACTCAACCGGGAAAATATTTAGAATGATTCCAGTACCCTGAATTTGCCGAATGGAAAGAATGGAAAAACCAGGTTCACTTCACAATAAGCCCGGGACAGCAATGGTTGCACCAATTTTCCAAATTCATTCTTTTTCAGCGAACGCCAGGCACCATTGCTGTATGCCGCAGCTGCTGCACAAAGGCTTCCTTGCCACACACACATACCTGCCATGCAGGATAAGCCAATGGTGAGCAACAGGAAGCAATTCTGCCGGAAACAATTTTACAAGCTGCCGCTCGGTTTCTTCAGGGTTCTTCGAACCAACAGTGAGCCCAAGCCTCGCTGAGACCCTGAAAACATGGGTATCCACTGCCATTGCAGGCTTATTGAAAACAACCGACAAAATAACATTGGCAGTCTTTCTGCCAACACCCGGCAACAGGATCAACTGGTCCATCTCACTTGGAACAATACCCTGAAAATCAGCCACAAGCATCCGCGCCATCCCTACAAGATTCTTCGCTTTGTTGTTGGGATAAGAACAAGACCGGATTTCCTCGAACACCACTTCAGGTTCACTTTCAGCCATCTTTTCAGCAGTAGGAAACCTCTTAAACAAGGCGGGGGTAATCTGGTTGACCCTTTTGTCAGTGCATTGAGCGGAGAGAATCACTGCCACCAGCAACTGGTATGGATCCGAGAAGTGGAGTTCAGTTTAGGCAACCGGCATATTTACCTGAAACCATGCTGTTATCTTGACACATCTTTCTTTGGGAGACATAGGACGATTTTAATTCGCTAAAAATAGCCACTTTCACTTTACAATCTTTATTCTATCACCATAGATGTTAACTTTGGAGCGATTTTAAGATTTTTCTATGGTGCCATATCTACAACTGGACAATCTCTCGAAAAACTGGGGAGATTTGCAGCTTTTCGAACAAATTTCATTCACTATCACACAGGGGGAAAAAGTGGCCCTGATTGCAAAAAACGGGGCTGGAAAAACCACGCTGATGAACATCCTGGCAGGAGATGAGGTAGCCGACAGCGGAAGGGTCATTTTCAATCCCGACATCAGGATCGGCTACCTGCGTCAGTTACCGGAGCTGAACCCGGATGAAACAGTGATAGAAGCCGCATTCAGTTCTACAGGTGAGACCATCAATGCAGTACGCGAGTATGAGGCAGCACTGGCAAGTCATGATCACAGGGCGATCGAAAAAGCCATGGATAAAATCAACCACCTCAATTGCTGGGATTTTGAACTGAAAATCAAACAAATTCTTACCGAGCTCAACATCACAGACCTGAATCAGCCCATCCGCGAACTATCCGGAGGTCAGAAGAAGCGTGTGGCCCTGGCCCATGTATTAATTGATGAGCCTGATTTTCTGATCCTTGACGAACCAACCAACCATCTTGACCTGGAAATGATTGAATGGCTTGAGCGAACTCTGGAAAAAGCCAAATGCACCCTGCTTATGGTTACCCATGACCGGTACTTCCTGGACAGGGTTTGTAATGAAATCATAGAACTGGATGATCAGTCACTCTTCAGGTACAAGGGAAATTACTCGTACTATGTCGAAAAACGCAACGAACGACTTCAGAATCTTAGCAGTGAAATAGAGCGTGCCAGAAACCTCTTCCGCACCGAGCTGGAGTGGCTGAGACGCATGCCCCAGGCACGTTCACACAAGTCCAAATACAGGACTGAAAATGCATACAAACTAAAGGAACAGGCCTCAAAGCGGATAAATGACGACCGTCTTGAACTTGCCATCAACTCTCAGCGGCTTGGACAAAAGATCATCAACCTTGAAAACATATCGAAATCCTTTGGAGATGTTACTATCCTAAAAGATTTCAGCTACAAGTTCGCCCGGTATGAAAAAATTGGAATAGTAGGAAAAAACGGAACCGGCAAAAGCACCTTTCTCAATCTTTTAACCGGTGTTTTACTGCCTGATGCCGGTAAAATGGAGGTCGGAGAAACTGTAAGCTTCGGATATTTCAGGCAGGACGGAATCCAATTTTCTCCTGATGCCCGGGTGATAGATATCATCAAAGAAATTGCAGAAGTTGTCGAAATGGGTGACGGATCCAAACTGAGTGCCTCCCAGTTTCTCAATTACTTTCTTTTCCCTCCGGAAACACAGTACTCCCTGGTTGCCAAATTAAGCGGAGGTGAAAAAAGGCGGCTCTATCTTTGCACCATTCTTATAAAAAATCCAAATTTCCTGATCCTGGATGAGCCAACCAACGATTTGGATATCATGACACTGAATGTCCTCGAAGATTACCTCAAATCATTTACCGGTTGTACCATCGTGGTTTCTCACGACAGATTCTTCATGGATAAAATCGTCGATCACCTTTTTGTTTTTGAAGGAAATGGAGCCATCAAGGATTTCCCCGGTAATTATTCAGATTACCGCGACTGGGCAGAAGAGAAAGCAAAAGCAGACCTGGTGGCAGAAAAGACGGGAAAGCCCGTCAGGGAAAAACCTGCCGATGGTAAAAGAAAACTGAGTTTCAAAGAGAAAAAGGAGCTTGAAGAACTGGAAAACCTGATCAGCCAACTTGAGAGCGAGAAAAAATCCCTGGAATCGGAACTCAATTCCGGAGAACTTCCCATCGGGGAACTCCAGCAAAAATCGTTGCGATACAGTGACATAACATCCATTCTTTCTGAAAAAGAGCTGCGCTGGCTGGAATTGAGCGAACTTGAGTAGTTAGAAGACGGAAAATACCACTCCTGAGATTATTCCGGCCCCGAATGTTTATTGAACGGATAGAAGATAATTCTTAAACCCGGCAAAATCAGTTCCCATCTCAACACGCTTCTTCTCCCCGCTCATAAATGCCAGCAACCGGTCTGGCATCGGGACGTTGCCCTTTCCTACAATATCTTCTACAGTTTCGGTAAACTTGGCCGGATGGGCTGTTTCAAGGAAAATACCAACCTCATCCTGTGTCAGTTGCTCTTTCAGTGCCCTATAGGCAACAGCACCATGAGGATCAAGTAAATATTCGGTTGAATTGAAACAGGCAGCCAGGCTTTCCTTGATCTGTTCATCAGAATATGTTGTTCCGGACAGGATTTCACAGATTTTGCGGTGATCTTTACCATACAGATCAAGAATCCTAGCAAAATTACTTGGATCGCCAACATCCATTGCATTGGCAATGGTTGTAACCGATGGTTTTGTCTCAAAATTGCCAGTTTGCAGGTAATTGAAAACAACATCATTGCTATTGTTGGCAGCAATAAACCGCTCAACAGGCAATCCCATTATTTTTGCGATCAAACCGGCAGTCAGATTTCCGAAGTTTCCGCTTGGCACCGAGAAAACAATCTTTTTGTTTGTTTTCTTCAGTTGCGCCACAGCATTGAAATAATAAAACGCCTGGGGTAAAAAACGGGCAACATTGATTGAATTGGCAGATGTCAGCACCATTTTACCCTGAAGTTCCTCATCCATAAATGCGGATTTTACCAGCGCCTGGCAATCATCGAAGGAGCCGTCTACTTCAAGGGCGGTAATGTTCTGCCCTAGCGTTACAAACTGCATTTCCTGGATCTCACTTACTTTGCCTTTGGGGTAAAGCACATGCACCCTGATCCCGTCAATACCCAGGAAACCATTGGCTACCGCACTTCCGGTATCACCTGAGGTAGCCACCAGTACATGAACAGTCTCCTTTTCTTCCGAAAGGAAAAAAGCGAGCATCCTTGCCATAAAACGGGCACCAACATCTTTAAACGCCAGGGTCGGACCATGAAACAATTCGAGGGAATGGATATCCGGTTCAACTTCTACAAGCGGGGTTTGAAAACTAAGGGTTTCATCCACTATTTCCCTTAGTTTTTCTGCCGGGATATCATCTCCGAAGAATTTTTCCGCGACACGGAAGGACATCTCCTGGAATGTAAGGTTTCCCATCTGCGCAAAAAACACAGGCTCAAGCGGGAGTATCCTTTCAGGCATGTACAATCCCCTGTCGGGCGCGAGACCTTTCGTCACTGCTGTATGGAGATCAACCTCCGGTGAAATTCTGCTGGTACTGTAATACTTCATTGTTGTTCGAAAATGAAAAATATATTTAGTTTCTATTAACACCTGAATTAAAGCGCTTCTAAATCACAATTAACACTGCAACAATGCTTTCATGAATTCACTTCCTTTGAGTTCTCCGTAAAAACCTTTTTTGGCTGAATCCTCATCATACCTTTCAACCGAATCAGGTTCGGTTCCCGGCGAATAAATTACGAATGGAACCGCATCCCTGGTGTGGGTGCGGAGTTTCCAGGGAGTCGGATGATCAGGAAGCATGGCAATGGCAACAGGCTCATCCATCTCAGCGCACTTCTCCATCAGGTATTTCAAAACTCTTTGATCCAGGTACTCAATGGTCCGGAGTTTGAGGTCATAATCACCTTCGTGACCTGCCTCATCACTGGCCTCAACATGCAGATAGACAAAATCATGATCCTTAAGCGCTTCAACAGCCGCTTCGGCTTTTCCTTCATAATTTGTATCGTACAAACCCGTTGCTCCGGGAACTTTAATTACGTCAAGTCCGGCAAATACGCCAATACCCTGGATCAGGTCGACAGCGGAAATGACGGCTCCATTGCGGATGCCGAACATCTCTTTCAGGCTCTTCATGGCAGGCTTATATCCGGGTGACCAGGGCCATATTGAGTTTCCGGGCTCCTTGCCCTTCTCTTTTCTTTTGATGTTCACCGGATGGTTCTCAAGCAATTCCTTCGACCTGCTGATCAGACTATTAATCAGCAGTGAAGTTGTTTCTCCATGCTCAGAAGAGGATTTTGGCAGGAGTGGTTTATACAATTTTCCGGGGAAATCATGAGGTGGTGCACAGGTGACATTTTTGTTCCCTCCCTTGATGACCAGGAGGTGGCGATAGGAAACTCCCGTATAAAATTGGACAATTTCGCTGCCCAGGTGTGCATTTAGATACCTGATAAGTTCATCCGCCTCTTCAGTTGAAATATGTCCTGCTGAATGATTGAGAATGACATCTCCTGTGAGTGTAACCAGGTTGCACCTCATGGCCAGGTCGCCCTCCTCCAAAGTAACGCCGATGCTTGCTGCCTCGATAACGCCGCGCCCCTCATAAACAGCCTCGACATCATAACCCAGGACCGCAAGGTTGGCCACCTCACTGCCCGGATGCAATGATTCCGGAATTGTTTTCAGCGTGCCGCTCCTTCCCAGGGCAGCAAGTTTATCCATGTTCGGGGTATTGGCATTCATCAAGGGAGTTTTTCCTCCATGTTCAACTTCTGCCTGGTCTGACATTCCATCCCCCAGTAATATGATGTGCTTCATGCTTGATACCTGCTTTTAGTTTTTCTTCTCCTTCTACGAATAGCAAGGACAAAGGTTAAAGTGAAAGGCGAAATGGGGGAAATCCCCGGTGGCTTATCCTTGCCACAGCATTCCGTTCACAAGACATCCGTGTCATCCAAAGAGTCCACACCCGGATCAGATGTTTGCCACCTTGATCAGGTCGGCAAACACACCCGCTGCGGTTACTGCAGCACCAGCTCCATAACCCTTTATCAGCATAGGTGATTCATTGTACCGTTCAGTTGTGAGGAGTACGATGTTGTTGCTTCCTTCCAGATCATAGAACGGATGTCCAGGACCAACAGCCTGCAATGAAACTGAAGCCTTGCCCTCCTCCATCAGGCCGACAAACCTCCATTTTTTCTTTTCCTGCTCCAGCTTTATCCTTTCAGTTTCAAAATACGGGTCCATCTCATGAATATCTCTCCAAAAATCTTCCAGGGTTGAACTGAAATATTTATCAGGGATAAAACGTTTTTGCACAACATCCTCCTGGCTAAGCTTATAACCCGATTCCCGTCCGAGGATCACAAGTTTTCTTACCACATCAACACCACTGAGGTCTATTCTAGGATCAGGTTCGGAGAAACCCTTTTCTTTCGACATGCGGATGGCCTTGCTGAGCGGTATTTCAGAGCTCAGCGTATTGAAAATATAGTTAAGAGTACCGGAAAGAACTGCTTCAATCCTGACGATTCGATCGCCTGACCTCATCAGGTCATTGATGGTGGAAATCAGCGGGAGCCCGGCCCCTACATTGGTTTCAAAGAGATATTTCACACTGTGTTTGGCAGCAAGCTCTTTCAACTCCCTGTACGCCAGGTAGTCGGAAGAAGCAGCAACTTTATTGGCTGCCACAATTGAAATATAGTTGTTCAGTATGGTATGGTAGTGGTCGGCAACATTCTTGTCGGCTGTGCAATCCACAAAGACAGAATTGAACATGTTCATCGCCACCATTTGCTCACAAAAACTGTTCATAACAGATTTCTCGGCATTTTCGGCGGAAAGGTGCACCTGAATTTCCGACGGGTCAAATCCTTCACGGTTGAAAATCATCTTCCGTGAATTAGCCACTCCGCAGATACGCAGCTTCAAACGGTGCTCCTTCTGTAGCTTGGCCTGCTGACGGCTGATTTGCACAATCAGGTCTCTTCCTACTGTACCAATGCCAACCAGGAAAATATTCAGCTCAATAAATGGAGAGAGGAAAAATGATTCATGCACAACATTGAGGGTTTTGCGCAGATCAGATTTTTTTACAACCCATGAAATATTCTGCTCAGATGCTCCCTGTGCTATGGCAACAACATTGATACCATTTTTACCGATGGTGTGAAACAATTTACCGGCAATACCGGCCGAATGCTTCATATTCTCTCCAACGATAGCAACGATGCAAAGATCCTCTTCACTTGCTATTTTGTTGATAAGTCCGGAATAAATTTCCCTGTCGAACTCCCCCATGATGGCAGCTTCAGCAGCTTTTCCCCTGGTGGAGTCGATTGCAAAACTGATGGAGTTCTCGGAGGAAGCCTGTGAAATGAGAATCACGTTGATATCCTCCTTTGCCAAAGCCCCGAAAAGCCTCATGGCAATTCCTGTTACCCCAACCATCCCAAGCCCCTGAACTGTGAAGAGGGAGATTCCGTCAATGGAGGAAATCCCCTTGATTGGTTGTTCCGCCCCGCGATTGTCAGCAGTTCCGATGATAGTGCCCTCCGCAGAAGGATTCATTGTATTCTTTATCTGAACAGGAATCGACTTCTGGTAAACCGGGAGTATTGTTGGAGGATAAATGACTTTAGCCCCAAAATGGGACAATTCTAGAGCCTCACTGTAAGTTAGCTGAGGGATGGTATAAGCCTTGCTGATCACCCTGGGATCAGCCGTCATGAAACCATCCACATCGGTCCATATCTCAAGTTTCTCAGCATTCAGAGCTGCTGCGAAAAGCGCGGCGGTATAGTCTGACCCACCCCTGCCTAACGTCGTTGCAGTACCATCCGGAGCTGATGAGATAAATCCAGGAGCAACAGCAACCTTTTTTAAGCCGGAACAGGCTTCAGTAATATTAGAATAGGTTACCTTGAAATCAACTTTTCCCTTGCCAAACGATTTGTCGGTACAAATCAATGCTGCACTGTCCAGCAATTCGGCTCCGAGAAAGCGGGAGATAAAAAGGGAGGATAACCTCTCTCCAAATCCCAGTACCTTATCAAGTGTTTTAGGTGTAAGCTCTCCAATAAGCCTGATGCCCTGAAGTATTTTCTCAAGCTCCTCAAAGATGACCTTCATCTTTTCATTCACATCCGCGATTGTCATTTCATCAAACAATCCGGCCAGCATGTTATCGTGCCGGAGTTTAATATCATTCAGATAATTGGAGACTTCACCTCCGCGTGCACCTGCATTGGCAGCAGCCAGCAACATGTCAGTGACACCACCCACTGCACTGACGACAACGATCAGGTCTGAATTCTGATTCCGTACTATTTCGTCTATTTTTTTTACATTTTCTACGGAACCAACGGATGTTCCTCCAAATTTTATCACCTTCATGGGATTCCAATTATAATTTATCACTTCAGTCCAACCGCAAATGTCAAAAAAAAATCTGAACCAAAAATATTTAGGTTCAGATTTAGTGATTATTTCATACGCAAATAATCCTTTTTCTATGGCAGCATGGAACCCTCCGGTATATATCCATCATATTTGATGCTCATTGGCCTGTGAGGGCTTCACAATTATTCATATCTAAAGTGAGGGTGAGTAATTGCTAATTATCTTCTTTTCAATCTCTTCTGCCAATTCCGGGTTATCCTTCAGGAGTGCCTTGACAGAATCACGCCCCTGTCCAATTTTGGTCTCTCCGTAGCTGAACCAGGAACCGCTTTTCTTGATAATATTCAATTCGACTCCAAGATCAATGATCTCACCGATCTTTGAAATTCCTTCCCCGAAGATGATGTCAAATTCAGCTTTGCGGAAAGGCGGGGCGATTTTATTTTTGACAACTTTGACCCGGGTATGATTTCCCTGTACCTCTTCCCCATCCTTCAACTGACCAATCTTGCGTATATCCAGCCTCACCGAAGCGTAAAACTTAAGGGCATTACCTCCCGTTGTCGTTTCAGGATTACCAAACATCACCCCGATTTTTTCACGCAACTGGTTGATGAAAATGCAACAAGTCTTGGTTTTGCTGATATTGGCTGTCAATTTCCTGAGTGCCTGAGACATAAGCCTTGCCTGCAGTCCCATTTTTGAATCTCCCATCTCGCCTTCAATTTCAGCCTTGGGTGTCAGGGCTGCCACAGAATCAATAACGATGATATCAATAGCTCCTGAACGAATCAGGTTGTCTGCAATTTCAAGTGCCTGCTCCCCGTTGTCAGGCTGTGATATAAGCAACTCGTTGATATTGACACCAAGTTTTGTTGCATAGGAGGGGTCGAATGCGTGCTCGGCATCAATAATGGCTGCGATCCCGCCAAGCTTTTGCGATTCTGCAATGGCATGAATGGCCAGGGTTGTTTTTCCGGAAGATTCAGGCCCGAAAATCTCAATCACCCTGCCTTTGGGGTATCCGCCAATCCCAAGTGCCAGATCCAGCGCAATCGAGCCGGAACTGATAGCTGCAACATCATCGACCGGTTTGTCTCCCAGGCGCATGATCGACCCTTTGCCGTAGCTTTTCTCAATCTTCTCAATTGTCAGCTGCAAAGCCTTGAGTCTTTCAAGGTTCACTGCTTTATCGGCTGCTGCAGCCTTTGGTTCTTCTTTTGCCATTGTACAGGTTTGATTAAATTTTTATCTCTTTGATTATTTGTTCTGTATGCTTTTTGGTATCCACTTTTGTAAAGATTTTATCTATCAGTCCATTTTCATTGATAACAAATGTAGTCCTGATAACTCCCATGTAAGTTTTTCCGTAATTAACCTTCTCACCCCAGGCACCGTAATCCTGAAGAATTTTCTTCTCAGTATCTGCCAGCAATTTAAATTTCAACCCATATTTCTCTATGAATTTCTTGTGGGATGGTGCGCTGTCCGGACTTACGCCGACAATTTCAAATCCTTTTGAAAGCCAGTAATCATAATTTTCGCTCAGATCACAAGATTCCGCTGTGCAACCTGGCGTATTGTCCTTTGGATAAAAATAAAGGATCAGTTTCTTCCCTTTAAAATCGCTCAGAGAGACTTTGTTCCCGTCCTGATCCAGCCCCTCAAATGCAGGAGCGGCAAGACCTTCTGCCAAATTTGCCATTTTTAGATTCTATTAATGTATACGTTACAAATTTAGGTGAATCCTGCCACTTTCCGAAATTAGAAAGGGTAAAAATTCAATTAATCTTCACCCAAATATCTATTGGGTTAAATTAGTATTTTTAACCCCGATTTTGTACTGATAAAATACCATGAACAGACTTTTTCTTTTGAGAACCCAATTTTTCCTGTTTCTGTTTCTCTGCCTCTCGTTTAATCCTGCCCGGGGACAACAGGCTGTTGGGAAAGAGACGCTGGGTATTGATTATTTTCAGCAGGGCAATTACGAAAAAGCGCTCCCTGTTTTTGCCAAACTGGCTCAAAGCTATCCGGACAATGCCATGTACAACTATTATTACGGCGTCTGCCTGATCAAAAACAACATTTTTGAAACAGCGGCAAAGGAAGCCCTGCTCAATTCAGTAGTGGACAAAACACCGGCAAACTCCAATTTTTACCTTGGAAATTATTTCCATGCATTGGGAGAATGGCAGGAGGCCAGCGATTTTTATGAACGGTATGCCAAGCTTGGAAGTAAACAGGAAAAAAAATCACTCAGGTTCGATTATTATGTCGACCTGTGCCAACAAAAGAAAAATCCTTTCAAGCCTCAACAGGCTGCAGACAAAACACTGTTCGGTGACACCCTTTTAAAGCCACCACCCCAAATTGACGAAAAGATCTTCCCTGTACCTGATGCACTCAAAAAGGCGAGGTTCAATTTCCAGGTCGATGATATCATGGCCTACCATACCATCGATGATTTCAAAAGTGAAGCAAGCAAAGTATTGTTTACCAAAGCCTGGATCTGCACGGGAAAAAATGATTCACTGGTTACCCTGACTGATTCACTGCGAAAAGAACATGATCGTATTGCAAGGGTAGAAACCAGGCTGGGATTGGTTCAGCAAATAGTTGACTGTGAACAGAAATCCTACCAGCTCATGCGTGACCGGGAGAAATTCCTGGACCAATCCAGGGTCAAAGAATCAGCTTTCTGGGAAAAAGAGGGAAAGAAAGCCGCCCAGGCATACCACCAGGCCATATCTGACAGGGAGAACAAACTGAATGAGGAGAAAAAGAACGCGGTGAAACCTGAAATTGAGCTGACAGTTCCTGAATCCGCGACTGATACTGTCCCTAACCCGGATATCGCACGGGTTCAAGCCGTCGCTAAAACTACACGGGTTGAAAACCTGCTTTTCAAAGTTCAGATTGGTGCATTTAAAAACGGTGTACTAACCCAGGCTTTTAAATCTTCCTATGCCAAGATCAGTAAATTGAGAAAGACAGACAAATATACCGACGCCAAAAAATATGTCATTTATACTGTTGGTAATTTCTCTGTGTATACCGATGCTGCCAAGATGAAAGACCAGCTGATCCGGGAAGGTATGAAGGGAGCTTTCGTCGTCGCCTATCTTAACGGAGAGCGAATACCTGTTGCTGAAGCAATTAAACTTGCAGAAGGCAAATAATTTTATTTAATTTGCAAGGTATGCCACCTGCGTGGCACAAGTAAATAAAGGAATTTTGCATTCTGTCTCAAAGATCCGAGACCGAATCAAGCTTTAAATATTATTTTCATTTTGCAACCGGATAAGATGAAACAGGATACCGAAAAATCTGTCAAAAAGAAAAAAAAGGACGCTGAAAACACTGGGAGCGAAAACACTCTTGTTTTACATAATGATGATTATCACACTTTTAACTATGTTATAGACGCCCTCGTCGAGGTATGTAAAATGGATCGTGTACAGGCTATCCAATGCACTTACCTGGTACATTACAAGGAAAAATGCGACATCAAAAAAGGAGCAAAGAAAGATTTACTTCCTTTGCGGCGAGCACTTTCAGGGAGAGATCTGAAAGCTACCATTCACTAGGCTGAAGGTTTTGATCCGACGTAAAGGCGCGCTTTCCGCCATAAATATTTCACCCCATTAATCATTAAATGCATCATCTGGCGAAAAAATTTTGCCAGGATGGGAATTTTTTCCTCTTTAGGCCATAGCATCCCGGTTTTTCTCATGTATAACCGGTAGTCGTCCCCGAAAAATTTTGTCAGCAGGTACTCTTCCCGTCTGATCTGGTAAAAACAGAACGGAGTAACCAAAAAAATGGAAACCGGTCCGGCGATCCAGTTCTGAATCATAAAAACCTGGCAGACAGAAATTCCCAGCAATGCAGTGTACATGGGATGGCGAATAAAATGGTAGGTGCCTGATCTGACAAGTTCAAGATCCTCCTTCAGCTCTTGTCCGGGCAACCACCATCTTCCCAGATCAAACAATGCTTTCCCGAAAAGCCAGACAAAAAATAAATAACAAATGGTGACCGGAAAACTGAGCCATTTCCAAAAATGATAATCAGTCGGACCAAAATCTATCGAAAAACAATAAAAAAATGGAATAACCTGGATACCGAGGATCATCAGCAATAGAAACAAACGCTTCTTCTTTTGCTCATTCAGAATTTTTCGGTCAGCCTCGAAATTCAGCAGGTAATAGATCTCAAGCAGCATAAGCAGGGCAACACCGCAAAGAAATAATGTTTCGAGATACGCACGTTCCATAGGTCCAGAATTCGATACACAAAGAAATGCAAATTTACTGAAGACATTGAATCACCAATGCCTAAAATGTATTTGAATCTGAATCAAAAATTCCAAACAGCCAACCTGAGACCTAAAGATTGTTCAGTTATGATAAATTAAATGGGTGCGGGCATTTCAAGACAAAGAAAACCCAATCCAACGGGTAACGGGGATTTTTGAGGTATGACTTGTATTTCGGAATGGCATAACCGTTAATAATTCTAAATTTATTTCAAACTTATGTTAATTTTCAGCTAATAAACGCAACCTTTTCAGGCAGGAAGTGTTCTTATATTTCAGAACACAATGTTGTGTTCCCCTATGATCTGTGAAAAAAGAACAACGGCGCCGGAACATTTTCGCTAAATTATCCGGATTGGAATTTGCCTTGTAAGTCCTGAAAATTAATGAACCTGAAGTAATCTATGAAAAACAGAAACAAATATCCCATCATTTTTTTGATGGTTTTGTGGGCAGGCAGCCAACTTTTCTCCTCCTGCAGCGAAGATGAGAGCTATTATTCACTTGGTGATTTCCTTGTATCCTTTGGCGTGGTAGAACAAAGCAATGTCAATCCGGGAGGCAAACTCTCTGTCCGGCTTGACAATGGCGATAAAGCCGTGTCACTTGTTTCACTGCCCGCCTGGGTCGAATTTGAAGCAGGCCAAAGGGTCCTTGTCAATTTTGCACCTTACAGCGATACCATCCATGCCGACAATTCAAAGAGCTTTTACGGGAAGTTCAATAAAATACAGAATATTCTTTTCAAAGACATTCTTCCGATTGCGGAGATAAACAATGACAGTATCGGCAATGACCCGGTGGTGATAAATAAGACCTGGCTCACCGGAGACAGTATTCTGAACATACAGTTTTCCTATTTTACCCAGGGATCTAAACATTACATCAACCTGGTTGACAATGCCGAAGGTAACGGCATCGCAAAACCCTATGTACTTGAATTCCGGCACAACGACCGGGATGATCAGCACGGATATCCGGCTTCAGGATACGCAAGTTTCAAGCTTAACCCCATCAAGGTGGAAGGTAAGCATAGGATAGATTTTATTGTAAGGTACACAGATTACGGGGGAAAGACATCAGACATGCCACATTTCATTGATTACTAGACAGGCAGGACTGAAATATATTGCCCTGCAACGCAAAAACTCTACATAGCAGGCAGGCAGGCAACTTGATGCAGGGATTGTAAAACAATTTCTGCTTTTTATCATTGTCGTCCTTTCAAAATCAAGTATTTTTGCAAAAAATTTATCGATGAAAAATATCATTCCAGCCGGTATCCTGATCGTATTCATTGCGCTTGCAACAATTGATGGCAACGTTGTAGCCCAGACTGCCAAAAAGAATTTTGTTCCGGAAACCCCGGTACTGAAATCAGACATAATGACTCCTGAAGTACTGTGGTCGTTCGGGAGGGTTGGTGCCATGCAGGTTTCCCCTGACGGGACACAAGTATTGTATGATGTTACCTACTTTAATATTTCCGAAAACAAATCATACAGAGATCTTTACCTGGTCCCGGTTGCAGGAGGGAAAAGCACCAGAATTACCGACACACCGGAGAAGGAGTCAGAAGCCGCCTGGCGCCCTGATGGAAAAAAGATTGGATTTATATCAACATCTTCGGGAGAGCCGCAACTGTGGGAGATTAATCCCGATGGGTCATCACCACGACAGGTTACCAGGGTAAAGGAGGGCATATCAGGATTTAAGTATGCACCTGATATGAAGCATATCTTTTACATCGGTTCGGTGAAGGTGGACAAGGATGTTCACGACAGGTACCCCGATCTTCCCCTGGCCAATGCCCGTCTTTATGAGGACATTATGTACCGGCACTGGGACACCTGGAGCGATGGCACCTATCAGCATGTTTTTGTGGCCGGCTATAGTGAAAACGGCCTTGCTGAAGAAATAGACATTCAGCAGGGAGAACCTTTCGATTCACCGCTGAAACCCAACGGAGGCAGCGAACAAATTGCCTGGAGCGCCGACTCTAAGACACTGGCCTATACCTGCAAGAAAAAGGCCGGAAAAGACTATGCCCTTTCCACAAATTCTGATATCTACCTCTACAACCTGGAAAAAGGTACCACAAGGAATCTCACGGAAGGAATGATGGGTTACGACCAAAACCCGGTGTTTTCCCCGGATGGAAAATTGATAGCCTGGGAAAGCATGGAACGTGACGGGTATGAAGCCGATAAACTGAGACTTTTCATTGCAGATCTGACCTCCGGGAAGAAAAAAGACTACTCAGCCGGCTTCGATCAGAATGTCCAGAATCTGGCCTGGTCGGGCGACAGCAAAACTGTCTGGTTCATTTCTGACATCAGGGCCACTGATGAAATATTCAAACTGGATGTCCCGGCAGGAAAATTTAAAAGGATTACAGACGGCATTCACAATTACCAGAATGTAATACCTGCAGGGAACAAACTTGTTGCCTCCAGAGTCTCGATGTCCCAACCTGCTGAAATTTACCTGGTTGATCCGGCTAACGGAACCGACAAGCCTTTGACCTACGTCAACAAAAAAATGCTGGACCAGCTTTCTTTCGGCAAAGTGGAAAGCAGATGGATCACAACTACTGACCAAAAAAAAATGCGTGCCTGGGTGATCTATCCTCCACATTTTGATCCGAAGAAAAAATACCCAGGCCTGTTATTTTGCGAAGGGGGCCCCCAGAGCACAGTAAGCCAGTTCTGGTCGTACAGGTGGAATTTTCAAATGATGGCTGCCAACAACTATGTCATCATTGCTCCCAACAGGCGCGGGCTTCCGGGATTCGGCCAGGAATGGAACGAACAGATTTCCGGGGATTACGGGGGACAAAACATGAAAGATTACCTGACAGCGATCGATACACTGGCAGCAGAACCCTATATCGACAAAACCAAACTCGGAGCGGTGGGTGCCAGCTACGGCGGCTATTCCATCTATTATCTTGCAGGAATCCACCAGGGACGCTTTAAAGCCTTCATTTCACACAGTGGCATCTTCAATCTCGAAGCCATGTATTCCACCACAGAAGAGATGTGGTTCGTCAACTGGGACAACGGTGGTTCTTACTGGGATGCCAGGAATGCTGTAGCACAAAATACTTACAAAAATTTCTCCCCGCACAAGCTGGTCCAGAACTGGGACACACCTATGCTGGTAATTCACGGTGAAAGAGATTATCGGATTCCTTATACGCAAGGAATGGGGGCCTTTAATTCGGCACGATTGAAAAGCATTCCGGCAGAACTACTGCTCTTCCCCGAAGAGAACCACTGGATACTACAGGCACAAAACGGAATATTGTGGCAACGTGTTTTCTTTGACTGGTTAAATCGCTGGCTGAAGTAGGGTTTTTGTAACATATTTAGTATATTTACCTCCAAATAAATCACCTGAGCATGAGTAGCAGAAGTCTCTATGATAAAGTAATGACAATCGTTGGTACCCTGATGATATTTTTTTACCTGGGGGTAGCTTATATCATCCTTTTTGCCGAATTTTTCCAAATGGATAAGTCGCTTAAGGTAATCATGTCCATCCCATTTTTGCTGTATGGATTTTACAGGATTTTTCAATCCTATCAAAAAATCAGGAAGAATTTCTTTGAATTGGAGGAGGATTAAATCCCTTGGATTTACTGCTGAATTTCCAATAATTTAGCTCAATTTAAATTCAATCTAAATTTTGCCCGGGTAATCACCTGTTTCTGTTTGAAATTTAAGTAGTTTACCCAAAAAAAAAATAAATATTGTTATAAAATTTTTCCCTATAACAAATTTGATTTATTATTATTGCAACGAAAAATTTCAACTATTTGTATCTGGAATTGTGAAAAAAACCGCTTTACACAAGCATCTTACTCTTAAAACCCTGATAATTAGCAGTTTGTTTGTAATTCTGCTAATTTTCGTTCAATGCGGAAGCCCCAAAGCTCCTGTTTTTGACGAAACACCTACCAGGGGGGATATCCGCATAGTTGCGGATGAATCCTTTAAGCCTATTGTGGAAGCCGAAATTGCTGTTTTTACATCTTTGTACCAGTATGCCCACATAACACCAGCCTACGTTGCAGAAAAAGACCTTATAGCGGAATTCCTGAATGATTCCGTAAAACTAATTGTCAGTGCCTGGGAACCGACGGATCAGCAAAAGGAACTTCTTCTTGCGCAGCAGACAATTGTCAGAACGACGGCTGTAGCTTACGATGCTATTGCTTTCGTCCTCAACAAGGAAAATATGGACTCGCTTTTTACCTACGAAAACATCAACGATTTGTTCACCGGGAAATTAACTGATTGGAAAGATATTAATTCCTCCTCGAAACTGGGAAAAATGGTTGCAGTCTTTGACAACGATAAATCGGCAAACATTCGCTATTTCAAGGAAGAGTTTAAGCTTCCTGCACAATTGCCGGCCAATTTTTTTTCCGTCAAAAGCAATGAAGAGGTAATCAACTATGTGACCCAAAATAAGAGTGCTATCGGAATGATAAGTGTTAACTGGATTTGCGACAAGGAAGATTCAGTCAGCCGTTCATTCTCCGACAAAATCAAAATTGCAGCAGTCTCACATCAGGTGTTGAATCCCGGATCATATTTTATGCCTGACCAGGGTTCAATTTATAATAAAAGTTATCCTTTTACCAGAACGATTAATCTTGTGTCAAGGGAAAATTTTGCGGGCCTGGCAACAGGATTTATTTCCTGGTGCACCTCAGCGCAGGGTCAGAGAATAGTTCTCAAATCCGGACTCGTTCCCTCTACAATGCCCATACGTCTGATTCAAATAAAAAAATAACTCTAATATTTTGCAAAAATGATAAACCGTTTTTTTATAAGAACTTCTTTAATCCTGGTTTTTGCAGTAATTTGCACTGTTTCCGGGTTAAAAGCACAGACAATTGATGATGCAATAACTGCTACCAACAATGAACAGTACGACAAGGCAGACGAAATCCTGCAAAACCTTGCCAAAAGCGCACCCGGCAGTAAGGTTTTTTACCGTCTGGGAGAGAATACGCTATTGAACTTCTTTTCCGATTCGATCTCCAACTCTTTGTCGGTAGTTGCTACCGAAGCCAAGTCTCAATTTGAAAAAGGAATTGCAATTACCCCAAATGACCCTTTGAATTATGTTGGTCTGGCGAAAGTTTCCGCCTATCTGGGCGACAAGTCGACTGCAGACCAGATGAGACTAAAGGCAAGAAGTTTCCTGCTGCCTTACAAGAAGGTGACCAAGATCCCGAATCCGAAGGAATATGCCTATACGCTGGCCAAACTTGCTGAATCATATATTGTTTTCGATCGCGTAGACACTGCAAAAGCGATGCCTGAACTCAGGGAAGCTATCACCATTGATCCGTTGAATGGGGAGATTTTCATTATTGCGGGCGACATTTACCTGTTAGTAAACAATGGATCCCTGGCAATCAAAAACTACAACAAGGCCCAGGAAATTGACACCAAATCACCGATGGCAAACATGAAAATCGGGAGCATCTATTTCAAGGGACGCAACCTGATGGCCGCAATACCTTATTATGAGCAGGCAATTGCACTGGATAAGAACTACGCCCCCGCCTACCGTGAACTTGGACAGCTTTATTCCTTGGCTGGAAGGTACAAGGAGTCAAAACAGTATTTTGAAACCTACCTTCAGCTGACCAATCAGAATATTCCTGCTAAAATCCGCTACGTGAACGCACTTTTCTATTCCAAAAACTATGGGGAGGCGATAAAGAATGTAGAGGATATTTTTGCAGTGGATAAGTCAAGAACCTACCTCAACAGGATTGCAGGATATTCATCCTACGAACAGGGCAATTATGCGAAAGCTCAAACTTACATGGACCAACTTTTTGCCAACCTTCCTGCAGACAGGATCATCAAAAAGGATTATATCTATATTGCACGAATCCTCGTTAAGAAGAATCTGGGGTTTGCAAAACTTCTGACTGAGCTTGAAAAGGCCAATACAGAGCTGACAGCAGTCAGGGAAAAGAACGAATCCCTTAAAGGTGCTGCCAAGGAAAAGGATAAAGTCAACGATGCACCTCTAGCTGCAAAAGCTGCTGAAATTCAGTCCAGAATAACTATTTCTGAAAAAGAACTGGACAAGGCATATGATGCTTATGAGAAAGCTATAAAATTCGGGGAAGAAGATGCCAACCTGATCCAGGAAAAAGCCAATTCCCTCTATACAAACAAACGTTTCGTTGACGCGGCTAATACCTGGAAGAGAATTCTTGACAAAGGCGTTGAATCAGAGTCAAGTATGTTTATGATAGGAAGATCTTATTACCAGGGAAAAGATTTCGACAAAGCGGAGGAAATTTTCAACCAGATGATTGCCAAGTATCCCGACAACATGCAGGCTTATGTCTGGAGTGCAAACATTGCTTCCGCAAAAGATCCGGATGCAAAGGGTGAATTGGCAAAACAAAAATTTAATGCCTTGCTTGCAAAGGCCGCCGCAGATTCTGTAAAATATCAGAATGAGATCTTTGATGCGCTGAGATATCTTGGCTATAGTGCCCTCCAGGCTAAAAACTATGATGAGGCTAAGAAATATTACTCCCGAATGATCGGACTAGATCCGAACAACAAGGAAATTGTTATCAAGGCCCTGAGTTCCATGAGTACGCTAAACATGGAACAGGGAAATTACGATCAGGTGGTTGACAACAACAACAAGATTCTCGCCCTTGATCCGGGAAACGGCCAGGCCAGGTCTACCATTACCTATATTTCTCAGCTCAAGGCAAGCGCCAAACCAAAAGCCCATCCAAACGAAATTACCGGGGCTATCAAGGACAAATCTTCCGGCCAGCCAATTGTCGGGGCGTCTGTAAGGGTTAAAGATACCGCTGCAGAAGCCTGGACCAATGCAAAAGGAGAATTCAAATTCACCATGCCTGAAGCCTCCACCATACTGGTTATCAGTGCAAAAGACTACAAATCTATTGAAATTTCAGTCACAAAAAGCAGGGTTTACAATGCCTCCTTAGGCAAATAATCAAAAGGAATCAACAACGAAAAAATAGAGATTCACAAAAGTTTTATTTAACCACGAAAACAATTAAAAAGATGAGTAAAAATTCAGGTTCATTCAAAAAAATGTTCGAGTCATTTTTTGCCACAGGTGCAATAGTTATTGCATTTTTATTCGCATGGTACCTTTATGAAAGTATCATGGGTAGTCCGGTTAACTTCGAAGGAGCAAATCCAAAAGGCCATCCGCTTCCAGGTAACTACATGGCTATGCTCTATAAGGGAGGTCCTATTGTTCCGATTTTGATGACATGTATTCTAACCCTTATCATTTTCATCATAGAAAGAGCTATTACTTTGTCAAAAGTAAAGGGAAAAAACAGCTTGGACTCATTTGTTGCTGACATCCAGAGCTTAACTTCAAAAGACAAAGTTGAAGAAGCTATCGTTGCATGTGACAACCAAAAAGGATCATTGGCCAACGTTGTTAAAGCAGGATTACTTCGTTACAGAGACCTCGAAAAAGATACAACTTTGGAAAAAGATCAAAAAATCACTTCCATGAAACAAGCTTTGGAAGAGGCTTCGGCACTTGAATTACCTATGCTTTCCAAAAACATGGTTATTCTTTCAACCCTTGCCTCTATCTCGGTTTTGATCGGTTTGATCGGAACAGTACTTGGGATGATCCGCGCTTTCGCTGCTCTTTCACAAGCTGGTGGATCTCCTGATGCACTTCAGTTG
>CAZDLO010000059.1:0-20534 GCA_964506325.1 uncultured Tangfeifania sp. | reverse complement strand
GAGTTAGGAGTTATGAGTTATGAGTTATGAGTTATGAGTTATGAGTTATGAGTTATGAGTTATGGGTTGGGAGTTATGAGTTATGAGTTATGGGTTGGGAGTTATGAGTTAGGACAGGACAGCAGGAGATGGGAGATGCAGCTGTTACAGGTGAATCCTATTTAATCGAGAGATTGAGAGATAGCAGCGGTGAATATCCGAGTAACTCATGATGGACCAGCGCAAAATCAATGTTGCATGATCTCCATGCATATCCAAAGCCCAGCGAATGTTGAAAAGGAAGAGTGGCAATACCTCCGCGCAGTTTGAATTTATCGAGGAGGGACAATTCTGAACCGCACCTGAATGCAACATCCCGCCACTCATCACGGATTGCCTCAGCGGTCAGTAGAATTTTTTCGGAAAGTTCATAACATGCTCCGCCTCTCACTGTAAACGGGAAAGAGAGATTGTACTGAAATGTCTCAATTTTTGTGTGGATGATGTTTTTAACATGAAATCCAAGCATCAGCTTTTTTGAACAAGAATACTTGAGTCCTCCGTCCAACTGGAAAGATCCTTTGAAAGTTCCAACTTCAGGAAAACTGATGAAAAAGCCATTGAAAAGCAATCCGGCCGAAAGACTTTCTGAAAGCTTTTTCGCAATGGAGATTCCACAACCGGATTCATGGTAGGAGGCCAGGGATGACTGAGTGATACCAATCGCCAGTATTGCAGCTGGGACAGGAATTACTACGGAAAGTGCACTCTCGGTGTATCCGGGGATAAAATATGGCTGCCGGTGGGAAATTCCAAATGAAACTGATTTAAAGTCTGCCAGCAAAGCCTGATTATGAAAAACGGAGAATGTACCAGGAAGTGCAACAGCTGACTGGGATAGGGCTGCTTCACGTGCCCCGGCACTGCTGAATCTTTCTATTGCAATGGAGTTTGCCGCGTAAAAGACAATAATTAATTGAGAGAACAGCCCGATTTTGTAATTTCCTGGGGTCATAGCCGAAAATTTGCAGATAGAAGCGAAATCGGTCTACCCAACTGCCGGAGAAAAAAAAGGGAGCTGCTGACCGCGCTCCCTACAAGTTACCTTAAAAATAAATTATTAACGAATCATTAATTGGTTTTAAACGGGTATTTTACCTGGGCCAATTCATTGTTCGCTTCCACAATTTTATTTTTAAGCTCTTCCTTAAATTCGACAAGTTTCATCATCAATTGCTCATCACCTGTGGCAATCATCTGAGCAGCAAGGATAGCAGCATTCCTGGATCCATTCAGTGCTACGGTGGCAACAGGTATTCCCGGAGGCATCTGCAATATTGCCAAAATAGCATCCCAACCTTCAAGGGATGCCTTAATTGGAACACCGATCACAGGGATAGGCGTCATGGCTGCAATAACGCCCGGCAGATGGGCAGCCATACCGGCAGCCGCAATAATAACTTTTATGCCACGTCCATAAGCCCCTTTGGCGAATATTTCAACTTCCCCCGGTGTTCTGTGGGCCGATAAGGCATTCATTTCAAAGGGAATTTCAAGCTGGTTAAGCACTTCAGCAGCCCCTTTCATGACAGCGAGATCTGAAGTACTTCCCATTATGATGCTGATTTTCGGTTTCAATCCTTGTGTCATTGTTATTAGAGTATTAAATTTTATACTAAAGATATAAGTTGATCAGACTTTCTCACGGACCAAGATATTCGGAAAATTCAATGAGTGATCACCTGACATTACCATGGTATTCCGGCACAAATTTACAATATATTCATCATTATCGTCAATCGTCCGACCTTTCATGATTTTTTTTTGCCCCCCCCGAAAAGAATATTTTATATTTTTAGTACATTCGTGCAAGACTACTTAAACAAGCCTTACCCGATCAGTACAGAGTACATGCAGGGGAATTAATTTAGAATGAATAATTAGCGGCAATATATCTGGCAATCAACTTCCGGATCCCATATTTATTAATAATCAACTTAATATCAAATAGTTAAAATTATATTCATGAAACGAGTCAAACTTTGGGACAAAGAATTTGAGATATCTCATCCTTACGAAGAGATTCAGGCAGCCATAAAAAAAATAGCTGCTCAAATGAAAACAGATCTCGAAGGAAAATCCGCACTGTTTGTTTGCATTTTAAACGGTTCCTTTATGTTTGCGGCTGATCTTATGAAAGAACTTGAACTGACGGACGCTGAGATTTCATTTCTCAAGCTGGCTTCCTATTCAGGAACTTCTTCAACACTGGAAATCAAAGAATTAATAGGATTTAATGAAAATATAAAGGGTCGTACAGTTGTTATCCTCGAAGATATAGTGGATACCGGTAGCACCATTGAGGATGTGATGAAACAAATCATGGACAAAGGAGCACAGGAGGTGAAGATTGCCACTTTGCTTTTCAAACCTGATGCGATGAAAGCAAAAATCCAGCTTGATTATGTTGGCATAGTCATTCCCAACGATTTCATTGTGGGCTTTGGACTCGACTATGACCGCAGGGGACGAAATTTAAAAGATATATATACCCTAGTTAAATAAACCTCATGATAAACCTGGTATTATTCGGACCTCCCGGTGCAGGAAAGGGAACTCAAGCTGCCTACCTCTCGAAAGAATATCAACTTATTCATTTATCGACAGGTGATATGCTCAGGAAGGAGATCGCAGACGACACTCCTATTGGCCATGCTGCCAAAGAGCTTATTTCACATGGTGAATTGGTCCCTGACACCCTGGTAATTGAATTAATTCAGGAAAGGCTGGATACAAACCCATGTGCCAACGGGTTTCTTTTTGACGGTTTTCCGAGAACTGTGCCACAAGCTGAAGCCCTTGATACACTTCTGGTTCATTACGGCAGAAATGTCAGTGCAATGCTTTCACTGGAAGTTGAAAGAGAAGAACTTATTTCCCGTTTGATGAACAGGGGGGAAACTTCGGGAAGATCTGATGATTTAGACCGCAATGTCATAGAGAACAGGATCCAGGTTTACATCGAAAAAACTGAACCACTGATAAAATACTACCTGGAGGCAGGGAAATATGAGTCAATCAATGGAATTGGGACCATTGATGAAATAACAGAGCGATTAAAAGAGTGCATTGACAGGATACCCTTAAATGCAAAAAGCCGCTGTTAAGCGGCTTTTTTTATTCCTTTGAACCTGAAGGAAGGTTTTCGGCAACCAGTTTCAGTTCCTGGTACCAGGCTTCTCCATATTTTCGGATCAACGGCACTTCCAGGTATTTCCACAGGGGAAGATCGGCTGATTTTCCACATATTCTTCCCGGTTTACAAATTTTGAGCCTCTCATAGTTAACTCCATCGAAGCGTTTGTATTCTGTAATCCGTATTGGAAAAAGATGGCAGGAAACCGGCTTCCTGAATTCAATATTCTTTTCGAACCAGGCTCTTTCAATGGCACACAGGGTAATTCCCTTGTCATCCCGGAAAGTATAAACACACTCATTATTCCCAATTATCGGAGTAACAAGGTCGCCATCCCGGTCTATGAGGGAAAACCCCTGTTTGGCAATCTCGGCAATATTCTCTTCAGACAGGTATTCTATGAAATCCGGGTATAGTTTCTCTATAAGATCTGCCTCTTCCGCCGTTAGCGGGGCACCGCTGTCGCCATCAACACAGCAGGCTCCCTTACAGTGGTCCAGATTACAGCAGAATTTTGATTCGAGTACATCCAGACTGACAATTGTCTTGCCAATCTCGATCATATCAGAACTTTACCTGTCATCTCAGGCGGTACTTCAAGGCCCATAATGGTGAGGATAGTTGGAGCAACATCCGCGAGGATACCATCCCGGATCACAGCATTCTTGCGGTCTGTCACCCAGATACATGGAACAGGATTGAGTGAATGAGCAGTATTGGCACTGCCATCCTCATTGACAGAAAAATCCGCATTGCCATGGTCGGCGATCACCATTACATCATATCCATTGGCCCGGGCAGCCTCAACAACCTCCCTGACACACTGATCCACAGCTTTAACTGCGGTTTGGATCGCAGCGTAGACTCCGGTATGGCCAACCATGTCACCGTTGGCAAAATTAAGACAGACAAAATCCGCGCTCTGTTTGTTCAGTTCTGCAACAATGGCCTCTTTCACAATAAGAGCAGACATCTCAGGCTGCAGGTCGTAAGTGGCCACCTTTGGAGAAGGAACCAATATCCGACGTTCGCCGGTAAACTCGTTCTCCCTTCCTCCTGAGAAAAAGAAAGTAACATGTGCATATTTTTCTGTTTCGGCAATACGTATCTGGTTAAGACCGGCTTTGGAAACTATCTCACCCAGTGTATTGTAAACATTTTCCTTGTCGAATATTACATGGATATTTTTGAATGAGGCTTTATAGTTGGTCATGGTATACCATTCCAACGGGATGGTGTGCATCTCCTGTTCGTGGTGGTTTTCCTGCGTGAAGGCAATAGTAAGTTCGCGCAGGCGGTCGGTTCGGTAATTATAGCAGATGACCACATCACCTTCCTGGATGGCAGCCAATGGCCTGTCATTCTCATCGGTCATCACAACCGGTTTGATAAACTCATCGGTAACACCTTCATCATACGACTCCTGGATTGCTGCAAGCAGATCCCTGCTCTTGCGGCCTTCCGATTTTGTCAGCATATCATAAGCCAACTTCACCCGGTTCCAGTTATTGTCACGGTCCATACCGTAGTATCTGCCAATAAGGGTTGCAAATTTCGCCTTTGTTTTCTCCAGGTTTTTAAGGTCTTCCTCAATAAAACCATAGGCAGAGCGCGGGTCAGTATCCCTGCCATCCGTCAATCCATGAATAAATATCTTTATGAGTCCCATGTCGGTGGCAATCTGAGCAAGCGCCACCATATGAAGACTCAGTGCGTGTACACCGCCAGGACCGATCAATCCAACCAGGTGAACCGGTTTGTTATTTTCAAAAGCATACGTGAAAGCCTTGATTATCTGAGCATTGTCCTTCAATTTGTTTTCACGAATGGATTTGTTGATTTTTACCAGGTCCTGGTACAATACACGGCCTGCACCGATATTCAGGTGACCGACTTCCGAATTTCCCATTTGCCCGTCCGGCAAACCTACGTTCTCGCCTGAAGTCAACAACTGAGAGTGGGGATAATTGTCCCACAGAGAATCAATAAAAGGTGTAGGTGTTGAATATATTACATCAGATGCAGTTTTATCCCCAATTCCCCATCCGTCAAGAATCATCAGGAGGGTTCTCTTAATTTCACTCATAATCTAACTTCAGTTTTATAATTTATCAATTTCAAATCCGTTTTCACACAACAACTGTCAGCACAAATATGGCAATCAGGCAACTAACAATCAAAGGAATAAAAAAATGCATTCTTATGCCTGACAATCTTCATTCGTTGAAAACCGGCCACAAAAGTACGATTTTAGAGAAGAAATAAAAAATGGCCCGAAGGCCACTTTCTATCTTTTCTTTAAACCGTGTAGGTTGAAGATGCAGTATCCCCTCCCCTTCCAGTCCAGTTGGTATGAAAAAATTCGCCGCGTGGCTTATCCAATCTTTCATACGTATGAGCGCCAAAATAGTCACGCTGGGCCTGCAATAAATTTGCAGGAAGCCTTTCACTTCTGAAACCGTCAAAGTAGGTCAATGCTGTAGCCAGGCATGGAATCGGAATCCCGTTTGAAAATGCTGTTGCAACAACTCTTCTCCATCCTTCCTGGGCTTTGGTGATGGTCTCGTTGAAGAACTGATCAAGCAACAAATGTTCCAGTTCCGGATTTTTATCAAACGCCTCTTTAATCTTGCCTAAAAAGACAGAACGGATGATACATCCACCTCTCCACATAAGGGCAATACCTCCGTTGTTCAGCTTCCATTTGTACTCTTTGGCTGCCTCACCCATAAGGTCATAACCCTGGGCATAGGAAATTATTTTCGCTCCGTACAGCGCATCCTTAAGGTCATTCAGAAATTGTCCGCGATCCCCGGTAAATTTCTTTTCCGGACCGTTTAGGACTTTTGAAGCCTTTGTTCTCAAATCTTTTTGCGCAGACAGACATCTGGCAAAAACTGATTCCCCGATCAAAGTAAGGGGAATGCCCAGATCCAGGGCAGAAACACCGGTCCATTTACCGGTACCTTTCTGGCCGGCAGTATCGAGGATTTTTTCTACCAGCGGGGTGCCATCCTGGTCCTTGTAACCCAATATGTCGCGGGTGATCTCAATCAGGTAGCTGTCAAGATCGCCCTTGTTCCACTCTGCAAAGGTTTCGTGCATCTCATCGGCAGTCATTCCAAGCAATTCTTTCATGATCTGGTAGGCTTCGCAAATGATCTGCATGTCGCCATATTCGATACCGTTGTGAACCATCTTCACAAAGTGACCTGCACCATTTTCTCCTACCCAGTCGCAGCAAGGCTCTCCATCGGCTTTCGCAGCAACCGACTGGAAAATATTCTTCACAGCAGGCCATGCAGCGGGAGAACCACCCGGCATCATGGATGGTCCCAGTAAGGCACCTTCCTCGCCACCAGAAACACCGGTGCCAATAAATAACAAGCCCTTGCTTTCGACATATTTGGTACGGCGGATTGTGTCAGGAAAGTGAGAATTCCCACCGTCAATAATGATATCACCGGGTTCAAGATGAGGTACAATCTGCTCGATGAAATCATCGACAGGCGAACCTGCCTTAACCAGCATCATAACTTTGCGGGGGCGTTCAAGATTTTTGCACATTTCCTCGATACTGTGGCAACCGATAAAATTTTTGCCAGCCCCTCTTCCACTGATAAATTTATCGACTTTGTCAATAGATCTGTTGTAAACAGCTACAGTAAAGCCTTTGCTTTCCATATTCAAAACGAGGTTCTCCCCCATTACCGCCAATCCGATTAGCCCTATGTCTGCCTTTTTCATGCTTTTTAAATTTAAATTTGATAATTTTTGTATATCTCTTTATATAAAATTCACAAAACCAATAACTTATAACTCATAAATCATAATTCATAATTCATAATTCTCTTCTACAGCCTGAACCCTATTTTCTTCAGCTTGTCGATAACCTTGGCATTGCTGAATTTGCCTGCGATGGAAAAGGCCGGAAATTCTCTTCGAACGGGGTAGTCGCCCCGTTGTTTCTCGAATGTCTCAATGCTGTTTCTCAATCGTTTATCATCCTCCGTGATATCGTAGGTTGCAAGGATAGCCTCTGAAATAATCTGCTCGTTGGACTTATTGGTGCCATCGATCAGGATTTCCGGATTAGCCGGTCTCTCTACACCGTTTGCTTTCCAGTTATTGGCACCCAGTCCAAGAAAACGGCTCACTGCCTGGACGCTCATTTCTGTCCCTTTGGCCTTACCATCCCTGGAATAACCGGCAATATGAGGTGTAGCAAGATCAACGAGTGCCAGTAATTCCTGATCGGGAACAGGTTCATTTTCCCAGCAATCGACTACCGCCCCCGAGACCCTGCCCCGGACGATGGCATTTTTCAGGGCAGTCCCTTTAGCTACCTCACCCCTGCAGCTGTTAATAAACAAAGGTTTGCGCACCATACTTTCAAAAAACAGCTCATCAGCCATGTAATAAGTTGAATCGATCCCATCCATATTCAGTGGAACATGCAAAGTAATGATATCTGCTTCTTCCAGTATTTTTCCGATACTGACAAATCCTTTATCACCCTCTATACGTGCCCTGGGCGGGTCGTTCAGCAGTACCCTCATGCCCAAAATATTGGCAAGGTTTGCCACCTTTGAGCCAACATTGCCTACCCCGACTATTCCAATCGTTTTACCTGCCAGGGTCCATCCCAGCTTTCGAGCCATAACCATGATGGCGGAAGCGATGTACTGCTCCACGGATTTAGCGTTGCATCCCGGGGCATTGGTCCAACGTATCCCTGACTTTTCACAGTATGCAGTGTCAATATGGTCAAAGCCGATGGTTGCTGTGGCGATGATTTTAACAGCAGAACCTTCCAGCATCGCCTCGTTGCAAATGGTGCGGGTGCGGGTGATTAATGCATCAGCATCCTTAACTGCCTCAGGTGTAGTCGCGGACCCGGGAAGGTAGACAACCTCAGCAAAGGGTTCAAGCGCACCATTTATGTACGGGATTTTATCGTCGATAATGATCTTCATTTAATAAAATCTATTTTTTGAAATAAACTATAAGATATAAGACCCAAGATTAAGCAGATTGGCATTGAACCACTAAATCCAATTTTTTACATTCATGTCTCATTTCTCATTTCTCATTTCTCATATCTAATATCTAATATCTAATATTTAAATCTTTCCCTGAAGGCCCACAATCCGAGTGCTGGATTGGAAATGTAAAATATCTCCTCACCATCCGGCATCCTGTTGAAGCCATCCTTTAACCTGGCAGGATCGTACTTTTCCCTGACTTCCGCAAGGCTGGCATAGCTGAAACCGACACTTTCGATCTCCTGGCGGGTAAGATTCCCCTTTTCTTCTCCCGGACAATAGGTGATATTGAATCTGCCCTCCGATGAACCGTGGATGAGGTGAGCAGCAGCACTCAGGTTGTTTCTTAGTTCTTCATTTTCCCCGCAGGCTTTCAGTGTGGCCGGTGTTCCAAAATAGCCATACTTTCGGATAAGGCGGTCTATTTCTTTGTCCTCACCGAACTCAACCAGTGCGGGGGCGAGGATGATAAGCTCCCCTCCGTCAGCCAGGGCCATTCTTGTACGGTAAATGGATTTATTGCCTAGCCAGGTACTTTTAAACTCGGTAGGATCCAGGTATACCACCACCTTTTTCAAGGGTTGTTCCAGCATTTCAAAGTTAATCAGCAATGAAAGTTTGGCTGCAAGATCGAATACCTCGATATCATCTCCGATAAAAAGTCCGCGGGTCTTAATTTTCCCATCAGACTTGTCAAGTCCGACCACCGTCTGAACATAGACAATAGGCAAATCCGCGGAAAAATGTTCTGAGGCATAATTGAAAACTTTACGCACAGGTGTATCGGCATGGCCCATCATCCGCTCCATACCATAGGCCGCTCCGATGAAATGGCTTTTGTTGATACCTTCAACGCCACCCGTCCCAACGAAGATATTCTTGTTGTAATTGGCCATCCCAACAACTTCATGGGGCACGACCTGACCAATCGACAAAATAAGGTCAAATCCACCATTGACAAGCAATTTGTTTACCTGGGCAGGCCAGGGAAAGTCCACTGCCCCACCGGAAACATCCCTGACAAATGCAGCCGGAACTTCCCCGAGGGTTACTACATCGTTTCTCCAGTCGTGTTCCCTGATCAGGGAGGCTGGCAATGAGCCAAACATATGGGCTACCTGGTGCTGAGTCATCGGTGTATGTGTTCCGAGGGCAGGCAGGACGTCCGTCAGGGCCTCCCCGTAATATTGCCAGGCAAGCTCAGTCAGTTCACCGGCCCTGCTTGGCAACCGCGTGTAATCAGGAGGAATTACCAGTACTTTATCCCGTCCGCCAAGCTTTCTGAGCCCTTCGAACAGGCCTTTTTTCAGATCCTCATTGGTGAGCTCGTGGTTTATGGAACCAATTTTATAGTAAATCATTGAATATATTTATCTGCTGTATTTTATCTTTTTACCCTGGCATTTCCCTTCCAGATGCTCCATACCATCTCCTCATCGGCAGGCTGTGCATAATCCGTCAGGAACGTAGTTGCCAAAGCACCTGATGCCCAGCCAAACTGAATCCATTTTTGCGGTTCCCAGCCTTTCAGAATACCATATAGCATTCCGCCAACAAAACCATCGCCACCTCCGATACGATCCAGAACATTAATTTTTCTCGGCTCAACTACATGCCATTCTGTACCATCCAGCATGATAGCACCCCATAGATGCTCGTTGGAACTAACCACCTGGCGAAGTGTTGTGGCGAAAACCGAGGCATTGGGGAATTTAGCCTTTACCCGGTTTATCATCTCCTTGAACCCATCTATTTCAGATGCCAGTTGTTTTCCACCGGCTTCAGGCCCCTGAATTCCAAGGCATAGCTGAAAGTCCTCCTCATTGCCGATCAGGATGTCGGCGACAGAAGCAATCTCCTCAAAAATGGCGCTCAACTCGGCTTCTCTTCCTTTCCAGAAGGAGGCACGATAGTTAAGGTCGAAGGCGATCCTTGTTCCATGTTTTTTTGCGCTTCGAGCCAGTTCCAGGCAGAATTTACTCGTTTCGGGTGACAATGCACCGATTAAACCGGAAAGATGAACAATCTGCACACCCTCCTCTTTAAAAATCCGCTCAAGGTCAAAATCCTTCACACTCAGGGTACGGCCAACTTCTCCGGCACGATCGTTCTGTACCCTCGGTCCGCGTGTACCGAAACCGCTGTCTGCGATGTTGAACTGGTGCCGGTATCCCCATGGATCGCCCTGTTCAACTTCAGGACCTTCAAAAGTCATTCCCCTGCTCAACAGGTTGCTTTTGATCAGCCTGGCGACAGGACTGTCTTTGACGAAGGTTGTAAGTACTTTTACCGGAAGTCCCAGAAAGGAAGATATACTGGCAACATTGGTTTCTGCACTGGTAGCCTGCATCTGGAAAAGGTCGCTGCTGTGAACAGGCTGGCCATTGACGGGAGTTATCCGAACACCCATGCTGGTAGGCACCAACAGAGATGTTTTGCAATTTTCCTTAATTTTTAAGCTCATGTGTTATGAAGTGAAAATAGAACGATTATATTTTTATACGCCGCTGTATGCATTGAAGCCACCATCAATCGGAATGACAATTCCCGTAACAAAGGAGGAGATATCTGATAAAAGGTAGAGTGTGGCACCCTGGAGATCATCCGGATCACCAAATTTACCCATTGGTGTATTGGTGACGATTTTATTGCCACGGGCAGAATATCCGCCTGTTGCCTCGTCGATGACCAGGAAGCGGTTTTGATTGGTAATGAAGAAACCCGGTGCAACAGCGTTTACGCGGATCCCCATTTTTGCAAGGTGAACAGCCAGCCATTCGGTGAAGTTATTGACGGATGCCTTCGCTGCGGAGTATGCCGGAATCTTGGTAAGGGGGTGATAGGAGTTCATGGATGAAATGTTTAATACAGCTCCTTTCCTGCTGAGGAGCATGTCGCGCGTGAATACCATTGTCGGGAGTATCGTACCCTTGAAATTCAGGGCGAAGACCTTGTCAAAACCCTCCATCTGCAATCCGTAGAAGGTCCTTTCCAGGTTATCAAGATCGGCTTCCTCCATTTGTTCCACCTGTGTTGTGGCCTGAGGTGAATTACCACCGGCTCCGTTGATCAGCAGCTCTATGGGTCCAAGTTTTTTTTGGATCACCAGCCTGGCAGCTTCGAGTGATTCCTTATCCAGCACATTACCCTTTACGCCGATACAGGTGGCGTTGAATTCCTTGCTGATTTCGTCGGCCACCTGCTGTGCCAGTTCCTCATTAAGGTCAACAATTGCGACCCTGGTACCTACAGAAACCAGTGCTTTAACCAGGGAAATTCCAATCACTCCGGCACCGCCGGTTATGACACACACTTTACCGTTCAGATCGTCAAAAGAAATTTTCTTCATAGAGATATAATTTAAATCGTTCAGAAATTTTAGAAAGCGTTGTAGAAATCAATGTTCTCTTTGGTAATCAAATCAATGGATGTATAATTTTCTTTTTTGACCTTCTCCTTTTTGACCAGAAAATCAAACAGAAGATGAATAGCCTGAAAACCCTGTACTTCGGGTTTCTGACATATCAAAAAATCAATCTTTCCCTCTTTGAGCAACTCCACGTTTTGGGGTATAAGGTCATAGCCAACAATTTTTGGCTCCGCACACAAGGATTTAAAGCATTCGGCAGCCAAATGAACCTTAGAATTTGTAACAAACAGCCCTTTGACATCGCAGGGTTCGATACCAAGCTCTTCCAGGTGTTTCACTATTTCGTCTCCATTTCCGGATATCTCCATGGTAACAATCCGGCGGCTGCTTTTTCTATTCTCAAAATAGTGCATAAAACCCCTTTCGCGTTGCTGAAGGTGGCTGGCATTGTCGAGTTCCCTGGCAACATGAATTAACAAAACAAGGCTCTCATCGCGGGTACCCCAATCCAGAAGTTTGGCAGCTAGAAAGCCACTGTCGAAGGAACTCTGTGCAACAAAGCTGATGGGATGGGCTTCCTGCAGGGCAGCATCAATGAAGATATACGGTATTTTCAGTTCATCAAGCTTCCTGGTCAGCTGCAAGGCTTCCCGCTTTGCCCAGGGGGCAAGCATGACACCATCAGGAGAGGATTGGATCAGCTTGTCAGCCTCTGCGGAAAAAGAGGCAGAATTGTCCATCTCGAAATAGAACTGCTGAATTTTTACCCCATATGCCCTGATCTGCCCCATCGCCTTATCGATGCCCATCTGCGGCTTAATCCAGTAGGAATCTTCAGATACGGCACGGGGAATGAGAGAAGCGAATAAAATACTTTTTTTAGATGCCAGGCTACTCGCCAGAAGATTCGGCCGGTAGTCGAGTTCATCAATAATCTGCTGAATTTTCGCCTTGGTCTCAACAGAAACCTCTCCCCTCTTGTGCAGCACCCTGTCGACAGTTCCTATCGAAACACCTGCCCGGAGAGCGATATCTTTTATGCGTATATTTTTTCTCATTTTTAGGATTAATCCAGAACAAAACTAACGATTTTTTTAATATCGTGTACGAACACGGAAAAATATTTAGCCTGCCTCGATGTACCGCCATTTTGAAAATCATGCAAGGAAAAATGAAATATCTTTCAGGTAACAGAATCGAAATTCAGCAGGTTCAGCCAACCATCAGCTTCCATTGCCAGGACAGTGCGGGTAATGAGGGAGAACCAGAGCCCAAAACCTTCACGGGATTCAGCCTTTGGTAAGAATGGCAAGTAGGAAAACTCAACAGAAAAATGTAAAAAACAGTACCAAAAAGCAGATGATTTAAAAATATTATCTATTTTCGTGAACGAACACGGAACTTTATATTCAAAAATATTCTATTTTCGTGAACGAACACGGAACCAAATTTTTATTCAGAAATACTTAGCAGGAAAAAAAATACAACCCCTCTTGAGAGGTAATTATATTTGAAACAATATATTGATATTCTGATCAAAGCGAACGAAAATAAACAAATTTCATCCCCATGAAATAGCCAGGTGGATTAAATTTATATCAACTAAAAACGAAAATGCGGGTATGAGCTGCGCTGAACTTCGCTTCCTTGCGGCAACTTACAAACAAAATAATAGAGTCATGAAACTAGGAAAGTACAGTTTTGGAATCGGCGACAGATTCGCACACCAGGGAGTCGCACAACTGAGGGCCCTTCTGAAAGCCAATGAAAGCGGAATTGAAGTAACTCCTGTCTGGAACAAATCCAACCGGGAGCACGGATACGTTCACTCTCATCCGAAGGACACAAGGAAGGAGGCCGACGAGGCAGTTAAAACCCTTGGATACAAAGGAAACTATTGTGTTGATGCCGACCACATCAATCTCGGGAATGTTGAAAATTTCATCCTTGCCTCCGACTTTTTCACCATCGATGTCGCAGGGAAAATTGGAATACCTGCCTCGCAGCGTGAGACTGAAGAATTTATCTCCTCGTGCAGGTCGTACAAAGGATCACTTGCGATACCGAAAATTTCCCATCCGTTTGTGGTTGATGACCAGCTTCTGTCGAAGATTGCAGATAAATTTCTGACTGCAATTTCCGAAGCAGGAAAAATTTACGGGTTTATCGCAGACCGCAAGGGCTCGGAAAATTTTGTCACAGAGATTTCTATGGACGAGGTGGAGACGCCCCAATCGCCTGTCGAGCTTTTCTTCATCCTCAAGATGATTTCTGATTTGGGTATTCCGGCCCAGACAATTGCCCCCAAATTCACCGGAAGGTTCAACAAAGGCGTTGATTATGTGGGAGATGTTGCCAAATTTGCCCGGGAATTTGAGGAAGATATCCTGGTCATTGAGTATGCTGTCAGGGAATTCAATCTGCCCGATAACCTAAAACTTAGTGTCCACTCAGGTTCAGATAAATTTTCAATTTATCCTGAAATTCAGCGAGTAATTACCCTGCACGACAAAGGGATACATGTTAAAACAGCAGGAACGACCTGGCTGGAAGAGGTAATCGGACTGGCACTTGCGGGAGGTACTGCACTTGAAGCTGCAAAATCCATTTACATCCAGGCCCTTAACCGACAGGAAGAGCTATGCGCACCCTATGCTGATGTGATCGACATCGATCAGCACCTGCTTCCGGATGCAAATGAGGTAATGTCGTGGGACAGCCAAAAATTTGCCGACACACTCCGGCACATTCCTGGTCATGCAGATTACAACCCAAGCTTCAGGCAACTAATTCACGTAGGTTATAAAATTGCGGCAGAGATGGGAGATCATTACACCGGTCTCCTGAAAGAACACAGCACCCTGATCGGGTCGTGTGTCGAAGAGAACCTTTACGACCGTCATCTCAAACGTCTTTTCAGGATCGGCTGATTCGTTGCCGGTTGACTTTTTCAGGTTAAATATTCACATTAAATACACTGAAATGAAGAGTTTTATGGACGAAGATTTCCTCCTGCAATCAGAGACTGCGAAGGAACTTTACCACGATCATGCGGCCAATATGCCCATTTTCGATTATCACTGCCATATCTCT
Organism: uncultured Tangfeifania sp.; assembly: GCA_964506325.1. GTDB lineage: Bacteria > Bacteroidota > Bacteroidia > Bacteroidales > Prolixibacteraceae > CAINVV01. The sequence goes on along the minus strand of CAZDLO010000059.1, from coordinate 5,851 downwards.
CCCAAGGAGATTGCTGATGACAAAAGATTCGATAACATGACTGCCATCTGGCTGAATGGAGACCATTACAAATGGCGGGCCATGCGTACTAACGGAGTGGCGGAGCATTTCTGTACCGGAGGAGCCTCGGACTGGGAAAAATTCGAAAAATGGGCAGAAACTGTACCCTATACCCTTAGAAACCCGCTTTATCACTGGACACACCTGGAACTGAGAAATCCGTTCGGAATCCGCGATGTCCTAAACAAACAGAGTGCAAGGTCTGTCTGGGATCGCTGCAACGAACAACTGAGCTCAGAAGGTTTCACCTGCAGGGGAATAATTGAAAAAGCAAATGTCCACACTATTTGTACGACAGACGATCCAGTGGATACACTGGAAGACCACAAAAGCATCTTCGCCAGTGATTTTAAGGTGAATGTTCTGCCTGCCTGGCGTCCGGATTCTGCCATGATGGTTGAATCACCTGCCGCCTTCAATATTTATGCGGATAAACTGGAAAAAGCGGCAGACTGCAGTATCTCGGACTATGCCGGATTTATTGCTGCCCTGGAAAAACGCCACAGTTACTTTCACGAAAATGGATGCCGGTTGTCAGACCATGGACTGGATACCATTTATGCAGCTGAATACACTGAAACCGAAATCCACGCCATTTTTGCCAAAATCAGGGGTGGAAAATCATTGTCGGCAGATGAGATATTAAAATTCAAATCAGCGATGCTATTTGAGTTTGGAGTGATGGATCACAGCCGTGGATGGACACAGCAATACCATCTGGGTGCCCTCAGGAACAACAACACAAGGCTTTTCAACCTGCTGGGACCAGACAAGGGCTTTGATTCCATTGGCGACCTCGAAATTGCAAGGCCATTGTCAAAACTTTTAAACAGGCTTGACAGCGAAGACAAACTTGCAAAAACAATCCTTTATAACCTGAATCCACGCGACAATGAAGTGATGGCAACCATGACCGGCAACTTCCAGGACGGCACTATACCGGGCAAACTGCAATACGGATCCGGTTGGTGGTTCCTCGATCAGAAGAATGGAATGGAGAACCAGATGCAGGCTCTTTCCAGCCTCGGACTACTAAGCCGGTTTGTAGGCATGCTTACCGATTCAAGAAGTTTCCTCTCCTATCCCCGTCACGAATATTTCAGGAGGATCCTGTGCAATTTACTGGGCAACGATGTGGAAAATGGAGAGATACCGGCAGACATGCAGCTTCTTGGAAAAATGGTGGAAGATATTTCGTTCAACAATGCCAAAAATTATTTTAATTTTGATTCAAAGGGAGAAAAATAAAGGTATGGCGGATTCGTCTGAAGAATCGAATAATTCAATCGTGAATCAGGTTTTATAACCGGCACCGGAATTGAAATGAAAATTGGAATTCATCCATTCAGTATTTCATCCCGGTTCACCAGGAACATGTTTTAGAAAGACAGGCTAACTAATTAATATTCAAAATCTAAACTAGAAAAAATGACTGATCTAAATAAAAGGATTGGGCAATACAGGTGGACCATCTGCGCACTTGTCTTTTTTGCGACTACCGTTAACTACCTCGACCGACAGGTATTAAGCCTTTTAAAGGACAGGCTGGAGGTTCAATTCAACTGGAGCGATTCGGATTATGCCAACATCGTTTCTGTTTTCCAGTTTGTTTATGCCATTTCCATGCTTTTTGCCGGGCGGTTAATTGACTGGATGGGAACCAAACTGGGTTATGCCTGGTCACTGATTATCTGGTCCATAGGTGCCATGGTACATGCGCTTGCCAAAGGCACGGGCGGTTTCATGATTGCCCGCGGAGTGCTGGGTTTTGGTGAAGCAGGCAACTTTCCTGCAGCCATAAAGACTGTAGCTGAATGGTTCCCCAAAAAAGAACGGGCACTGGCCACCGGCATCTTTAACTCCGGGACGAATGTGGGCGCCATTCTGGCTCCTCTCACAGTTCCCTGGATTGCCGACCACTACGGATGGGAAGCGGCGTTTCTGATTATCGGAGGAATCGGGTTCTTCTGGCTTATTTTCTGGTTTTGGCTGTATGAAATTCCCTCCAGAAGCAAGAGAGTTGGTGCAGCAGAGATTGCCTACATTACCGCAGATAACATCCCGGAGGAGACCAAAGCTGATGGTACTCCCAAAGATAAGGTGTCATGGTTTAGTTTACTGAAATACAAACAGACCTGGGCTTTCAGCTTTGGTAAATTTATGACCGACGGGGTTTGGTGGTTCTTTCTGTTCTGGCTGCCAGCATATTTAAAGGCTCAGTACGGACTGACCGGAATGCAGGTTGCCTTCCCCCTTTCGGTTTTGTATATGATGTCATCGGTTGGCAGCATCGGAGGCGGATTGTTCCCGATGTATTACATCAACAAGGGTTATGAGCCTTATGCCGGCCGCATGAAAGCGATGCTGGCAATTGCCGTATTACCACTTGCCGTATTAAGCGCTCAATATCTTGGTGTTTACAGTTACTGGTTTCCTGTTGTGATCATTGGAATTGGTACCGCGGCACACCAGGCCTGGTCGGCCAATATTTTCACCACCGTTTCCGATATGTTTCCCAACAAGGCCGTTGCCAGTGTGACAGGGATCGGAGGCATGGCAGGAGCTATCGGAGGCATCGTTGTGAACAAAAGTGCAGGCTGGCTATTTGATTTCTACAGAAGTGCAGGAATTGCAAAGTCATGGATCGCAGCCCAGTCACAGCAACTGGGAGATTATGCCGAAAAGATCAGGTCCCTTAAGCTTGTAAACAAGCATGGTGACCTACTGAATCTGAACACGGTCGAACTTGGCAATCTTCCCAAAGAGGTAATAACACAGTTACAGGCGGTTGATCCGGGTTTATTCGAACAGATAAGACATATCCAGGCGCCTATCGTTCAATCTCATATGACAACAGCCTACACCATTGTTTTTGCATTTTGCGCCACCGCCTACCTGATGGCATGGTTTGTTATGCACACACTGGTTCCCAAATTCAAGAAAATAGATCTGTAACCTGCTCAAATTTAAATCTTAACAGAGCAATTTCAAGGTGTTCAGCCAAAGAAAGAGCGCAAGGAAGTACCGGTTTCACAACGGATTCCCTGCGCTCTTTCTTTGTAGGCCCGGACATGCCGGCTTACATCATATCGTTCGGCCCGGGTAGACCTTCAGTGCCACTTCAAGGCATTCAACGGCGGCTTTAAGATCATCCCTGTTAAGCACATAAGCCACCCTGACCTCATTGTGACCCGATCCCGGAGTGGAATAAAACCCCGAAGCAGGAGCCATCATCACTGTAGCCCCATTGTGTTCAAACTCTTCCAGCATCCATTGACAAAAACGGTCACTGTCGTCGATGGGCAAGCGTACCATCGAGTAAAAGGCTCCCATTGGCATTGGGGAATATACACCTTCAATTTCATTCAGGGCAGTGATAAAAAAATCCCTTCTCTGCAGGTATTCCCTGTAAACATCTGCCATGTATTCAGGCGGGGAATCCACAGCAGACTCAGCAACCACCTGGCCAAGCATGGGCGGGCATAACCTGGCCATAGCAAGTTTGGAGATATTCTTGATGACCCTCCTGTTCCTGGACACCAGGGATCCTATTCGGATACCACAGGCGCTGAACCGCTTTGAAACAGAGTCCACCATCACCACATTCTCACTGATATTCTGAAGTTCAAGTACGGAGAAGTGTGTTCTGCCATCATAGACAAACTCACTGTAAACCTCGTCGGCCAGGAGAAAAAGATCGTACTTCAATACCAGTTCCTGCAATTGCAACAGCTCTTCGTGGGTATAAACATAACCGGTCGGATTGTTAGGATTGCAGATAAAGATTCCTTTGGTCTTAGGGGTGATCACCTTCTCAAATTCAGCAATGGAAGGAAGCTGGAATCCGGATTCGATACTTGAAGTAATTGGCTTGATTACCACGTCATTGGCAATAGCGAATGATTGGTAATTGGCATAAAATGGTTCAGGGATAATGACTTCATCTCCCGGATTGAAACAAACCATGAAGGCAAACGAGATCGCCTCGCTGCCGCCTGTGGTAATAAGTATCTGGGAAGCATCCACCTCCAGGTTACGGTCGCCGTAATAGCGGGCTAGTTTCATCCGGTAGGTTTCATTGCCAAATGAGTGCCCATATGGGATTAAGTCGAAATTGAAGTTACGGATCCGCTCAATGGCGTGCTGTGGAGTTTTGATATCAGGCTGTCCAATGTTCAGGTGATATACCTTTCTCCCCAAGGCTTTTGCCTTTTCGGCATAGGGCACCAGCTTTCTGATGGCCGATTCGGGTAACTCTTCTCCTCTGTAAGATAATGCAGGCATTCGGTACTATTCAAATTTGTCCGGGCCAAAGATACAATTATAATTATTTCAAATTTCCACTCATATGCTTTCTTTTTGTTAAGAAATGAACCGTAATAATTGAAAATGAATAGTAAATCACCAATGGACCTTCTCAAGTGTAAATATTTATATTTGTCTTAATATATGGGATTTAGTCATGGTTAGATGGCTTCACCTTTGATTAATTTTGAGTCCAAATAAATTTATTTGCCATGATAATAGGATTACCAAAAGAGATTAAAAATAACGAGAACCGGGTTGCACTTACTCCCGCAGGTGTTTCTGAACTTGTAAAACGTGGTAACACGGTGTATGTACAGGCTACTGCCGGGAATGGCAGTGGATTCGCTGATGCTGAATATGTTGCAGCCGGAGGAATGATACTTGCCACCATTGAAGAGGTATACGCCATTGCTGATATGATAGTCAAGGTAAAGGAGCCTATCGCCTCAGAATATCCTCTCATCAAAAAGGGCCAGCTTGTTTATACCTATTTCCACTTTGCCTCATCAGAGCCGCTGACACATGCCATGATCAGCTGCAAGGCGGTATGTCTTGCCTATGAAACCGTTGAACTTGACGACCGGTCGCTGCCGCTGCTGATTCCCATGTCTGAAGTCGCCGGAAGGATGTCCATCCATGAAGGTGCAAAATACCTGGAAAAAACTTTTGGCGGTCGCGGCATGCTTTTGGGTGGAGTACCCGGTGTTCTTCCTGCAAAGGTATTGATCCTGGGCGGAGGAATTGTTGGAACGGAAGCTGCCAAAATGGCTGCCGGACTTGGTGCTGATGTAACAATTATGGATATCAGCCTCAAGCGTCTTCGTTACCTCGACGATATCATGCCTGCCAATGTCAAGACACAAATGTCGAACGATTACAATATCCGTTACCAGGTGAAAGTCAGCGACCTGATTATCGGGGCAGTACTTATCCCCGGAGCAAAGGCACCCTATCTTGTTACCAGGGATATGCTGAAGACCATGAATCCGGGAACTGTTATGGTTGACGTTGCTGTAGACCAGGGTGGGTGCATTGAGACGACTGTACCTTCAACGCATGATCACCCTACTTACGTCGTGGATGAGGTTATTCACTATACGGTTGCCAATATGCCTGGGGCGGTACCCCGTACCTCAACCATAGCTCTTACCAATGCCACACTACCCTACGCCATCAGCCTGGCAGCCCATGGATGGAAGAAGGCATGCTCGGAAGACAAGGCCCTCCGCAAAGGACTGAATGTTGTTGACGGGAAAATTGTCTACAAAGGAGTCGCAGATGCATGGGGACTTCCGTACTTCAATGTGGAGGAAGTTTTGAATTAGAAATGATAGATCAGAGATGAGACATAAGACATAAGTTGGTACAAAAATTATGAATTATGAGTTATGAGTTATGAGTTGGGGCAGGAGTTGTTCGATTTCCTCCGTGTAACTCCGTATTCTCTCTGTGTGACTCTGTGTAATAAAAAAAATGTCACAGA